>CAYFQV010000099.1:9484-12278 GCA_964345195.1 uncultured Spirochaetaceae bacterium | reverse complement strand
ATTGAACCAGCGAGAAGGCGCCGGCAGCTCGCCCGCGGGGCTCGTAAGCATCGTCCTCCTCTACATTGTCTTGATCGTCCTGGTTCTCCTCTTTGCCCGACAGATTCTGACGGACCTCTCGATCGCCGGGGCGGTTTCACGCTTCTTTATCATCCTCGTGGCGATCGTGTTTCCAGCCTTCTTGGTAACTTTGATTGCGGTGAACGTGGTTCGGCTGCTGCGGCAGCGGGCTCGCGGACGACCCGGCGCGCGCTTCAAGACGCGACTGCTGCTCTTCTTCGCGGTCGTAGTGGTCCTTGCTTCGGTCCCTCAGGGTATCTTCGCGATCCACTTCATTCGAACGGCCTTAGATTCCTGGTTTGGGGCGAATACCGGCCAGGCGCTGCGAGCGGGCTTGGATCTGGCTTTGGACTACTACGATGATCAGTCTCGTACAATCGAGAAGTTCTCGGAGAGCCGGGTATTCGACTCCTTGATGGGCGGCGCCGCTGAACAGCCGGCGCAAACGTGGGACACCATCCAGGCGGTGAGCCCCACGATAAGCTCCTTTCAGCTGCTCGACGGCGATATGGAGCGGGTTTACGCGGGGGGAGATTCAGCGCTCTTCCTCTCGCCTGAGCAGATTCGCGCCGCCCGGATCGGACAGGCGGCTCGGGAGTCGACCGAGGAGGTAAGCTTCATTCGTCTCAGGACCGACTCGCCCGGTCTGCCCGACGGCTGGTCTGTCGTACTCGGAGTACGATTGCCGAATGAGTTCGATCAGAAAGCACAGCAGCTCACGAGCGCCATTGAGCTCTTTACCCAGCTGGATCAGTTTCGGTCGGCCTTTCTCGTGGCGGTGACGGCGTTCTTCGTATTTTTCTCCTTCCCGTTGCTGTTGCTCGCCATATTGGTGGCGTTCTTTCTTTCGGACGAGATCATGCGGCCGATTCTCAGCTTGGAGGAAGCGACCCGGCGAGTAGCCGAGGGAGACTACTCCTTTCGCATTCTCACCCGCTCGCGAGATGATTTGGGAATGCTCGTGGACTCCTTCAACAGCATGGTCAGTGAGCTCGACCGGTCGCGGCGAAAGATCCTGCAAACTGAGAAGGTTGCTGCGTGGCAGGAGATCGCCCAGCGTTTGGCGCACGAGATCAAGAATCCCCTCACTCCTATTAAGCTCTCGGCGGAGCGGATGCTGCGCAAGTATGAGCAGGGGAGCGAAGAGTTCGATAAGATCTTTCAGCGCTCCGTCGGCTCTATCATTCGGGAAGTAGATGCTCTCAATGAGCTCCTCAGCGAGTTTCGAAACTTCTCGCGTCTTCCGGAGCCGGACTACCAGCAGGTCGCGATTCGCGAGCTTGTAGCCGACGCTGTGGCCGGCTACGAGGGCTACCAAAACATCCACATTAGCTACGAGACGATACCGGAAAGCCTAATTGTTCCCGTGGATTACCGCCAGATGAAACAGGTGCTCACGAATCTCTTTCAAAACGCATTGGATGCCATGAACGGGCGGGGCGAGATTTTCGTTCATGGCCACGTTGTCAGGAAGGGAAACAGCGATTACTGTAGAGTCCAGGTCCAAGACACGGGACCCGGCATTGATACCGACGAACAAAACAAGGTGTTTCACCCATACTTCACCACCAAGCGGCACGGAACCGGTCTCGGCTTATCCATTGTCGAACGCATTGTCTTCGACCATGACGGACAGATCTGGTTCGAGAGTGAGCGTAATATTGGAACGACCTTCTTCATCGATCTGCCGACGGAGTTGAAAGAATGACGCGAGTTCTCGTTGTAGACGACGAAGACGGTATCCGGGAAGTCTTACAGGAGATCCTCGAGGACGAGGGCTATGAGGTCTTCGCGGCGGAGGATGGCTTAGAGGCGCTGAGCACGCTGAAGACCGAGCCGATCGATCTGGTAATCCTTGACGTCTGGCTCCCCCAGAAGGGGGGCATTGAGGTCCTCCAGGAGATGAAAGAGGGCTACGTGGATATGCCGGTGATCGTGATCTCAGGTCACGGCAGTATCGATGTCGCCGTAAAAGCTGTGAAGATGGGTGCCTTCGACTTCCTGGAAAAGCCTCTGAGCCTCGAAAAGGTCGTAACCCTCGTGCGCAACGCACTTGAGCTGCAGAAACTCCGTCGGGAGAACCGGGAGCTGCGGAACTCGCTGCAACCGAGCCAACAGATGATCGGCCGTAGTCCGGAGCTGGAGCGGATTCGCAGCGTCATTGACCAGAGCGCCGAAACCGATTCTACGATTCTCATTACCGGGGAGAACGGTACCGGAAAAGAGCTCGTGGCGCGGGAAGTTCACCGGAAGAGCCGACGTGCAAGCGCCGCCTTCGTCGAGGTCAACTGTGCCGCCATTCCGGACACCTTGATCGAGAGCGAGCTCTTCGGGCATGAGAAGGGCGCGTTTACGAGCGCGGTGAGCCGGCGCCGGGGCAAGTTCGAGCTCGCCGATCATGGAACCCTGTTTCTGGATGAGGTTGCGGATTTATCGCTGAGTGCCCAGGCGAAGATGCTTCGAGTTGTCCAGGAGATGCGCTTCGAGCGTATTGGCGGAGAGGAGAGCATAAATGTCGATGTTCGCCTGATCGCCGCAACGAACAAGGACATTCTGGAAGAAGTCGAGGCGGGCAACTTTCGCGAGGACCTCTACTATCGCATCAACGTTGTTACGATTCTCGTTCCCGCACTCCGCGAGCGCGCCGAAGATATCCCACAACTGGTCGAGCACTTCATGGAGGAGCAGCGCGGGGAGGATGATCCGCCGAAGCGTTTTTCCGCCGACGCCATGA
>CAYFQV010000099.1:4328-9384 GCA_964345195.1 uncultured Spirochaetaceae bacterium | reverse complement strand
ATCTCGCGTACCGCACAGGCCCTGGGAATCTACCCGAGCAATCTCCACGGAAAGATTCGGAAGTTCGGTATTGATGTGAAGAAGTGAAAGTGAGTGTATGCGAGGGATAACGGAGCGACAGCAGGAAGTTCTCGAGTTCATAAAGAGCTACATTGACGCTAGGCGCTATCCACCGACGTTCCGAGAGATATCCGAGCACTTTGGGATATCCGTAAAGGGTGCCTACGACCATGTGAAGGCCATTGAGCGCAAAGGCTACATTGCTCTAAACACGCATCAGAGTCGCACGATTGAGGTGCTGCAAGACGATCCGCCCGCGGAGGAGCCGGTCGTGAACGTGCCGCTTCTTGGGAACGTCGCTGCGGGTACGCCCCTCTTTGCGGCGGAGAATCACGAAGGGGATATCCCCGTGCCCCAACAGCTCATACGACCGGGCTCTCATTTTGCGCTTCAGGTACGGGGAGACAGCATGACCGGTGCAGGCATTATGGATGGGGATGTCGCCATTTTCCGTCAGCAGCCGACCGCCGAGAACGGCGACATTGTAGTGGCGACCGTGGATGAAGCGGTTACGCTCAAGCGCTTCTACCGGGAGACCAATCGAGTCAAGCTCAAGGCGGAGAACCCGGAGTATCCGCCCATATACACCCAAGACGTCCGCATTCTCGGCAAGCTCGCCCACCTCATGCGTTCGTATCGGTAATCGTTCATGGCTGAAACCCATCCGGTCTATCTTCTCCTTGGACCCGAGACGGGGAGTCGAGACGAGCTCATACGGCGCATTCGAGCGGAAATTACCACTCGCACCGGCGAGGAACCGGAGGAGCACCGCTTTCAGGGAGGCGAAGACAGCTTTGCCTCGGTGGAAACCCTCTTACGAAGCCCGTCGCTCTTTCAGCCGCACGTGCTCGTGATCTTCTCCGGCGCCGAGAAAATCGGCGGCAAGGAAGACGGCTCGCGCCTGAAGACCTACGTGAAGGAGCCCTCGCAGCAGGCAACGCTGGTGCTCGTCTCCGAGGAGACAAGAATTGATAAGGCCTGGGCGAAATCCTTCCCAAAGGCCTGGACGACCATCTTCTGGGAGCTCTTCGAAGACAAAAAACGAAGCTGGCTTGCCCAGCGGTTTCGCTCCTTAGGCGTCCGGGTTGAGCCGGATGCCGAAGAGATCTTTTTGGAGCTTGTACAGAACGATACCGCCCAGATGGGTGTTGAGGCGGACCGTCTGGCCCAAGTGGCGGAGGACGGGGTGGTTCGAGCCGATCTCGTCGAGACCTACCTCTACCACGGAAAGAGCGAAACGGTCTTTAGTCTCTTTGAAGCCGCAGTAGTGGGCGAGTTGTCCCACGCTCTTGATGTTCTACAGAAGCTGCTCTTGGGAAGCGAGTCGAATCCGGTGCAGATTGTCGGCGGTCTCCTCTGGCAGTTGCGGCGCTTGCTCCGCTACCGGCTTCTCTTGGACGAGGGCCGCACGCCCGAGGCGGCGCGGTCGGAGGCGGGGGTACGGGGCAAGCGCAATAGCGCGTTTCACGACCGCGCGGCGCGGGATGTGACCTCCGGGCATCTTCGCTATCTTATCCACCGGGCGATTACCTGCGACGCCGATCTCCGCGCCATGCCGAGCCCGACGCATACGCTGTTGCTCGAAAGATTGGTCTACGAGATCTCGGTGCCGCCGGAGTCCTCGTCGCGAGTGGCTTCATCGTTTTCCTGGTCGGCAGCCTCTTCAAGTCCGGCCCGAGCAACCGTGCGTACCTGACGTGCCTTTTCTTCGGTAATCCCGACGGTCTTGGCGATCATATCCGGCGGTGTTTCTGCGACGGTTTCCAGACCGCCAAAGGCCTGGAGGATTTGCTTGCTCCGTTTCGGTCCGATTCCCGGTACCCGCTCAAGAGTCGAAACCGATATCTCTTTTTGCTGCATCCGTGCCCGGAAGGTGGTGGCGAAGCGGTGAGACTCGTCCCGGATATGCTGGAGAAGCCGTAGCGGCGGTGATCCTTCCGGCAGGGAGACCGGTTCCGCGCGGTGCGGAAGAAAGATCTCCTCGTTCTGTTTGGCCAGACCCAGAAGCGGCGTATCCTCGAGTCCCAGGGAGTCGAGAATCTCCTTGCCGGCGCTTACCTGCCCCTTCCCGCCGTCCAGTACGATCAAATCCGGCCGATCCTTTTTCTCATTTAGAATCCGGGTATAGCGACGGGCGATAACTTCCCGCATGGCTTCGAAGTCGTCGATCTTGCCCTCGAGCCCACGTACGTGGTAGCGGCGGTACTCGGCCTTATTCGGGATGCCGTTCAAGAAGGAGACCATGGAGGCAACCGGGTGCTTCCCGCCGACGTGGGCAATATCGAAACCCTCAATGCGCAGGGGCACCCTGGCGAGTTCCAGAACACGGGTCAGCTCTTCGAGAGCGGGTAGATTGCCGCGCTCGCGAATGCGCTTCTCAATGTCCTGACGCGCGTTCTCCTTAACCATGTTGATGATGGACTGATCCCGCTTCTCCTGAGGAAGCGTAATCTGCACCTCCGCGTCGTGGGTGTCCCGGAAGAAGGTCTGCAATGTCTCGTGGTCGACCTGCACGGGCACGAACAGTCGCGCGGGAACGGACTTCTTGGCTTCGTAGTAGCGTACAATGAATTGTGTCAGGTCCTCGACGTCGGTGTCGAAGACATCGCTGCGGAACATGTCACTGGACAGGAGTTTACCCGCACGCATCTGGAAGACGACGAAAGTGCCGAGCTGTTCGTGCGAGGCGTAACCGACGTAGTCGCGGGTCTCCGGATCGAAGTCCACGACCTGCTGCTCGGTTTCGACGGAATCCAAAGCGCGAATCGTATCTCGGTATTCCGCCGCGCGCTCGTACTGCATCTCCGCCGCGGCCCTCTCCATCTTTTGTTGCAGATCACGTCGGAGGTCCGCGGTTTTGCCGGAAAGCAGTTTCTTGATCCCCTCAACGCGACGGTCGTACTCCTCCTTGTCGGTCTTACCGGCACATACCGCGGCGCAGCGTCCGAGGTGGTAATACAGACAGGGATGCTCTCTCTTTTTTACGGGCCTTCGGCACTTGCGAAGGGGATAGATGCGCTCGATCAGTTCCAGATAGGTGTCGATGTGACCGACATTGGTAAATGGGCCGAAGTAGATCGATCCGTCCTGTATCATGGAGCGCGTCTTAAAGACCCGCGGATATTCCTCGTTGGTGACGCGAATGACCGGATAGGTTTTACCGTCCTTGAGGTTAATGTTGTAGCGCGGGTTCCACTTCTTGATTAGGTTGTTTTCGAGGAGAAGCGCTTCGTACTCGTTGCGAGTCACAAGCGTTTCAATATCATTCACGCGAGCGACGAGCAGCGAGGTCTTCGGATCCTTCTCACCCGAGAAGTAGGAACGGACACGGTTGCGGAGGTTCTTTGCCTTGCCGACGTAAATTGTACGGTCGTCGGCATCTTTCATGATGTAGACTCCCGGAGACGTCGGAATGTTGGAGAGGGTCCGTCGGATTCGCTCTATGGAGACGCTATTCTCAGTCCGCATTGCAGGCGATAATAAAATACAGTGAGATGAAACGGAAAGAAAACGTGACGTACAGGAAATCCTCAAACCACGGGCGGCAACGGTGGACACGGGGCATGCACCGCAGCGGTGCCGCGGGGGGAGCGCCACGGATGTCGCGGGTGCTTCTTGTACTTCTTGCGGTTCTCTCCGGTGGAGGACTCCATGCACAGGAGCAGGTCGTCCTCGACGGCCGGGACGGCTGGCGTGCTTTGTCCGAGGCCTCGAATATCGAAATCGCGAGGGGATTTCGCGGACGGGCGGAACTTCGTCTCGGTGACCGCGCGTATGCTCCCGACGCCGACACCGATTTGCTCCTGTCCTTCGAGCCTTCGGCCGCGCTGGGCGCTGAAGGAGCGACCGCCTTCGGAGCGAGGTCAAGCGCCCGCGACCGGGCGGGGAATTACCGCATTGTGTCCGCGCCACTGCTCGTCACCGCCCGGTCGCGGGTGGGCCGCGGGTCCGCCGGGTTTGTCGCAGGGTCGGATGATGAACTGATCCTGGAGCCGAGGTCTAGCGCTATTCTTGCGCCGGGGAGCACACCTGGCGACTTCTCGCTGGAGTTTTGGCTGTATCCCGTCGGATCGGGTGAGGCCTCGCGAATTCTCCGTTGGGAAGGGGTTCTCGGATCGTTCAACCCCGGGCGACCGCAGGCGTTTCACGCGGACATCCAAGATCGGCGCTTGGTGTGGACGTTTGAGAATGTGTTCCAGGATCCGGAAGGGGCGCGCTCACGTATTGAGCTTTCCGGGCGAGACCTGTTGGTGCCTCGGCAGTGGCAGCACCACTTGCTGCGCTACCGTGCGGACATTGGGCTGATTGAGTACCTGCTTGACGGCCGGGTGCAGGATGTGACGCACGCCACTGCCACGCGACGTGAAGGTGGGGATGTCTACCTGCCGGTTGTTGGGGCACGCTCTCCACGTCGACTCACGATCGGAACGGAGTTCGACGGCTTCATTGACGAGCTGCGTTTCTCCCGACGCTTTGTCACCGAGCCCAATCTCAATCCCGACACACCGGAACCCGGCTTCGCGGTGCTTGGCCCCATCGATCTTGATCAAGCTGGAAGTTTGGTGAATAGCATTCGCGCCGAAGTCGAAGAGCCGGGGCGCAGTGAGGTGCGTCTTTTCTACCGTACAGCGAACACGAACTCGGTTGCCGAAGCTGCGGCTATGTCGGACCTTGCATGGGAGCCGTTGGGCGGGAGCGTGGCCGGCGAAGCTGCGGGAGAGGATGACAGAGGCGGCGAGTTGCGTCCGCCGGTGGAAGCTCGCTACGTTTGGCTGCGTGCGGAGCTTTATCCGGGTGAGCCCGGAGACGTATCACCCCGGGTGCGCCGCTTCACCGTGAATTATACACCCAACGAGCCGCCCCCGGCTCCGCGAGGCGTGCGGGTGAGAACCGATGACGGTGCCGTTGTGCTGTCGTGGAATCCCGTTCGCGGTGATGATGTACGTGGATATCAGGTCTACTACGGGCGGGCAAGCGGTGAGTATCTCGGGACGCA
>CAYFQV010000099.1:2168-4228 GCA_964345195.1 uncultured Spirochaetaceae bacterium | reverse complement strand
GGCTATCAATCCATCCGTTTCGGGGACTTTGAGACGGCCGAGCGACTAGCGAAGCAGCTGCTGCAATCGCATGAGGACCATGCCGCAGTGCACGTGCTCATCGGCTCGATACGGAGTGCTCAAGATCGGCTCGGCGATGCTGAGTCCGCCTTCAAGCAAGCGCTTGGTCTCGAGCGGGAGAACGTCGAAGCACTGAACAACCTCGGTGTCCTGTATCGGCAGCGGGGTGATCTGAAGCGTGCCACGACCGCTCTCGAACGTGCCGCACGACTCCGTCCGGAGCGAGCGGATATTCATTACAACATGGGGAACGTCCACAAGGTAGCCGGTAACGATGGGGCAGCCCGTGAGGCGTATGAGAAGGCTATTGCTGCTGATGCGGAATTCGTGCAGGCGTACAATAACCTGGGAACTCTCTATCAGCGCATAGGCGACCATGACGCCGCACGAAACACCTTTCTCAGAGGACTAAAGGTGGATCCCAACCATCCGGGCCTTCGCTACAATCTCGGCTTCTCATACGAGATGATTGGGGACCTCGACCACGCCGCGCAGGAGTATACCCGGGCGAGTAAATCCCGTCCCGGCTGGATTGCAGCACTACGCAGCCTCGCCGGCATTCACCAGAAGCAGCAGGATTACGAACGGGCGGAGCAGGTCTACCGTGAGATTCTTCGTTTGAACGGCCGTGATGCCCAAGCGCGTACAAGCCTCGCCATGCTACGTGTACTGGCCGGAGATGCTGACGACGGTATCGACATGCTCATGCAGGTAGCACAAGACAGCCGGGAGTACGAACCGGCGGCCGTACACCTGGGTGAGCTTCTCGCCCAGCGGCCCCAGTGGGAACGCGCGGCGGAAATACTGCGCGGTCTCGCGAGATCTCATCCAAACCGGCAGTCGCTCCGCTTCAACTTGGCATCCGTGCTGCAGACCAACGGGCGCTACGAAGAAGCTGAGCAAGTACTAAACGATGTCGTCGATGCCGAGCCCGAGAATACCGATGCGCTGCGTTTTCTCGGTGAGGTCTACCTTCGTGACGGCAACGATGAGTTGGCGGAAGAGTGCTTCGGACGCATACGAAGTATCGATGCGGGACGCTATGACTTCGAGGTGGGCGCCTCCAGGATCCTTCTCGAACATAAGCGTGTTGAAGAGGCGGAGCAGCGCATCCGCCGTGTTTTCGGTGCACATCCCGACGACGTTGAAGCCGCTGTTGTCCTTGCTGAGACACTGTTCGCACAGAATCGCCTGGACGAGGCCGTGGATTTGCTCGAACAGCTCCGGAAGGCGAACCCGAGCTCCGCCGTTCTCACCATGCTTGCGAAAGTGCGTCGAGCGCAGGGAAATGCCGACGGTGCCGTTGCCGCGGCGCAAGACCTAATCAGTCTTCAGGGAAACCGTGCGAGTCCGGAGGATTTGACTGCGCTCAACGAGAGTCTGCAGATCTACGAAGACAGTGTGGATGATCTCGATCCGGAAACACAGGCGGCATGGCAGCGGAACCTGCAAAAGCTCGCAAGACTGTCCGGAGAAGCAGCACCCCCGGAGCTCGAGACCCTAAATGATGAAGAAGCAGCCGCCGAAGGCTTCGAGGAAGACTCGATCCCGATTCTCGATCTGTCGGAAATGTCCTTTGAGTACGAAGAAGAGGAGGAGGAAGAGCCGGAAGAAGAGGAAGAGCTGTGGGAAGAGGAGCTTCTGCCGTGGAACCTCGGGGACGAGGGTGGAGGTGGATCCGGTCCGCAAGACTCTTCGCCGGAGCCTTCGTCTTTACGCAACCTCGCAGCTCAGGAGCCGTCGGAATCCCAATCGCAGCCTTCTTCCCAATCCGAGGGCCAAAAGCCGGAGCCCGACAGGGCTCCTTCTCCGGAGCAGGAAGCGGGGGCTCCCGCCGAGCCGGCGAAACCGAGGGAAGCAAGCTCGGAACCTGCCCCGGGAGAGTCCCCGCAATCTCAAACAGCGCCGCCCGAGCCAACACCGCAGCCGCCGCCGTTTCAGCAAGCCCCGCCGCAGCCACAGCAATCGCCGCAGCAAACGGCCCCGCAGCCGCAACAGCC
>CAYFQV010000099.1:0-2068 GCA_964345195.1 uncultured Spirochaetaceae bacterium | reverse complement strand
CGGACGAGAGTGAGTCGGAAGATGAAGCCGCCGGCCCATCCGAAGGGCTATCGGAGCCGTATGAGTCTAGTCCGAGCAGGAAGCCAGGCGGGGTTGACCCGGAAGCGCAGGCAAACATGCTGTCGTATCTTTTGGATCTAACGAAGGACTTACCGGAAGAGCAGCGCCGCTCTTTCACCGAGAGCGATGTTCCTCTACGTATTGCCGCGATTCGCTCGCGGCTTCTCGGACAGCGCGGTCTCAGCAGGGATCTCTCGCGCTACTATACGAGACGGGATGAGCCTTCAGCGGGGTTTACGCCGGGACGCCTGGCGGACACCTTCTCATACGTGTCTCAAATGGCCGGTTATCACCCGGACAGAAACATCGGCACGGCGCTGCGCCTACGCGTGAAGCGCATCCTTTCGCATTTGGAAGAGTACCGGAGTGGCTCGAAGTCCGGGTCGAATCAGTCCCCTTCCGGGTAGAACCAGCGGCGTGAAACATCGCCGCCGAGTATTAGGTGGTGACTCTCTTCCGAGAACTCCTCGTGAAAGACTTTTCGTATCCACCGGCGGGCCGTTTCCTCGCGGCGAAACTTCATGAATCGTCGGCGGCCCTCTCCGGCGCTGTCTCCCTTGGGGACCAGCCACTTTTCCTGCGCCGGGTCGAATAGGTAGTCCGGCTCTTCGGCAAGCTCTACGTGGAAGTGGCTTCCCGTGCCGTAAAAGAAGCTCACCGTAGCGGTGACCCGCCGCTTGTCACTGGGATTCTCGCGGAAGTAGCGACGATGAGGTTCAGGTATCTCACTTATATGGGGCACGCGGACTGTGTCCTCAGCCATGGTTCGTGTTCCTGATCACGCCGGTATCCTAAACCGCCACGCGCTTGTCACGGAAGCGGGCAACAGTGTACCATTTCCACGGAAACAGGGCGGTTTGTCCGCCGTACCACGCGGGGGATTAGCTCAGTTGGTAGAGCGATTGGTTCGCAATCAATAGGTCAGGGGTTCGAATCCCCTATCCTCCACCTTTCGATTCCACAGCCCCGGCGCCTCCCGGGGCTGTTCTTTACAGTTTCTTCGCAATTTATTAACAATGGGTCTCACGTCAAGGAGTGCAACGCATGCAGGAGCAGGAGCTACAGCGTCATCTCCATCCGCTGGAGGTGAAGGTCCTTCGTCACTTCAAAGATGGTCGACCGATCACCGTACAAGCTATCGAGCAGGAGCTCGAGTTCAATCTCGGTCAAGCCAATCAAGTCGTCAGTTGGCTTTCGGCGAAAGAGTTTCTGCGCGAAGAATCCCGGAAGAAGGAAACGGTCTACGAGCTAACTGAGCTCGGTACTCAATACGCCGAAAACGGAACGCCGGAAGAACGTATGATTGCGACGGTGCAGTCCGAGGGCTCGCACACCATGCCGGAGTTGGCCGAGAAGCTCGGGTTGGCGCAGAAGGACATCGGCTCCGCATTCGGTCGGCTTTCGAAAGAGGGTGTTTTGGTCATGGAAGAGGGGAAGCGTGTCGCTCCGCGCGACGGGAGATCCCCATCCGTGGAGGCGCTGCGGACGGTCTTGGACCGCGCCAAGAGCGAGGGTGACATCCCCGAAAGCAGCTTAACGGAGCAAGAGAAGCAAGTCGTCGCGACCGTCAGCAAGAAACGAGGCGCGGCTTCGACGGTGTTCAAGGTGAGCGACCGCGAGGAGCTTAGCCATCGGCTTACGGATGCGGGCGTACGCGCGGCCGGTGAGCTCGAAGCTTCCGGCGTAACCGGAGATGAAGTGGGCAAGCTTACGCCGCAGATGCTGCAGGACGGCAGCTGGCGCAACGTCCGCTTTCGCCCCTACAATGTGGACTCGCCGCCGAGCCGGGTGCTTATGGGGCGCAGGAATCCCTACACGGAGTATCTGGACACCGTGAAAGACAGGCTCACGTCCCTGGGCTTCGAGGAGTTTGACGGGCCGGTGGTGGAGACGGAGTTCTGGAACTCCGACGCCTTGTTTATGCCGCAGTTTCACGCTGCGCGAGATATTCACGACGTCTTTCACATTGATCAACCCACTCACGCGGAGCGGATCGAAGAGCCCTACG
>CAYFQV010000098.1:9618-12308 GCA_964345195.1 uncultured Spirochaetaceae bacterium | reverse complement strand
CTCGTCCACGCTCATGCTTCCGTCGCCGCCGCCGGAGGCGGCTCCATCCTCCTGAGGAGTCCCGGCTTGGGGATCATCGGTCCCGTTGTCCGTGCCGGTGTCTGTATTGTTGCCTTCGCCCCTGCTGCGACCGTCCGCGGGAGTGTCCTCAGCGTCCCCAAGGCCAATGCTGTCCCGCAACACGGATACAAGCTGTGTTTCCTGGAGAACATGCGCTATCTGCTCCCGATTGTAGAGGAACACCGTCGCGATCAGGAGAATGAAGGCTATCCAGAAAACAACCCCGAAGGATGAGCGTCGCTTTTTCTGCTCTTTCTTTGCCTCTTTCTTTGCCATGGCATATAGAGTATCGACACAAACAGACCACGCGTAGAGCTCCGGCGGGGTCGGCCACCTCTAGCGGGGCACCGGCCACGGGAGCGGTCGGTCCGGCACAGGAGAGTTACTCGCCCGGCGTGTTGCCGAAGGCCGCTGCGCCGCTGCGTACGGCTTCATCGAACCATGCAGGAATACCCGAGGGGCGCCCGCTGCGCGGATTGATAGCCACCAGAACCGTGTCGGCCGTGGCGTATACGGTTTCGGCTTCATCGATCACGTCGTAGTGGATCGTAAAGCTACTGCGACGTAACTCCGCAATGTGCATGCGGATGTAGATCCTGTTCCGAAAGGTGATAGGGCGCTTGAACTCGCACTCTACGCGCTTCATGACGAATGCGGTGTCGGCGGTCTCACGGTCGAGGGAGAAGTACTCGCCGAGTATCTTCACGCGCGCCTGCTCGAGATAGGTGAGAAAAGTGGCGTTATTGACATGCCCATAAGCGTCCAAATCCCGGAATCTCACTTCCACGGAAATCACTGAGGCGGGATAGCTGTCCACACTGTGCTCCTCTCTCAAGTTTGACGAAGGCCGGGTTACCCCGTATCATGACGCGAACATGCAAGAACTTAGAGGGATTTCGGTTTCCCCCGGCATCGCCATCGGCCCCGCGTTTGTCCACGACGACGACCGGCCTGCAATTCCCGAGTATGAAGTAGAGCTCGAGAGGCTGGCAAGTGAGATGGAGCGTTTTCATGCCGCCGTGGAGAAAGCGAAGGGTGAGATAGAAGAGCTAAAGAATAAGGCCGAATCGGAGTCCTATGACAGCTCTACCTCACTTCTCGACGCGCATTTGCTCATGCTCGACGATCCGGAGTTCAAGGACGCCGTCAAGGAAAAGTTGCGGGAGCACAAGAAGAACGTAGAGTGGGTACTGTACCGTGCCGTGCAGGATATCCTGGACCAGCTCCGGGCGACGAATCAAGACTATTTCCAGGAGCGCGGCTCAGATGTTCACGATGTAGCGAAACGCGTGCTCAATCATCTTTTGCATAGAGACCAGGTCTCTTTGGCTGATCTATCCGAAGAAGTGGTGCTTCTTGCGCATGACCTTCTGCCCTCGGATGCGATCACCATGGACAAGCGAATGGTGCGCGCCATCGCCATGGACGCAGGTGGAAAGACCTCGCACACGGCTATTCTGGCGCGCAGTTTCGAGATCCCCGCGGTGGTCGGCCTTTCAAAGATCTCTTCCGCCGTCTCGCAGTCGGACACGGTTATCGTGGATGGGAACTCCGGAAGGGTGATCGTCGATCCGGACTCGGAGACGATCGAGCGCTACAAGGAGGCACAGCGGGCGTGGAAGCAGCATGAGGTTCAGCTCATGGGCCTCAACGAGCTGCAAGCCGAGACGAGTGACGGAAAGCTGATTCAGCTCATGGGGAACATTGAGGTCCCGGAGGAAGTCGACGCGCTTGATGCGCATGGCGCGGATGGCATCGGTTTGTACCGGAGTGAGTTTCTCTTCCTGCAGCCGGGCCGGCTTCCGACCGAGGAGGAGCAGTACCAAGCCTACGCCTACGTTTTGGATGCCATGGTCGGCAAGCCGGTCACGATCCGAACCCTGGATGTCGGCGGTGACAAAGTGGTTCCGGAGATCGATGAAATCGGAGAGCGGAACCCAATCCTCGGCTGGCGGGCAATCCGCTTCTGTCTGTCTCGACCCGACCTATTCCGGACTCAGCTGCGAGCGCTGCTTCGGGCGAGTGTCCACGGTAATCTCCGCATCATGTTCCCCATGATCTCCGGTATCGAGGAGCTCAATCGTGTGTATCGTATCTTCAACGAAGTGAAGGAGGAGTTACGTCACGAGGAGGTCCTGTTCAAGGAGAATATCCCCATCGGCATTATGATCGAGGTTCCTTCCGCGGCCATGACCACCGATATCCTGGCTCGAAAGGTGGACTTTTTCTCGATCGGTACCAATGACCTTATCCAATACACGATCGCTGTAGATCGGGGCAACGAGAAGATTGCGTACCTCTACGAACCCTTCCATCCGGGCGTTTTGCGGATGTTGAAGCTGATCATCGACAACGGCCACGAGGTCGGTATTCCCGTCGGTATGTGCGGCGAGATGGCGGGAGATCCTATGGCGACTCTCATCCTCCTCGGTTTGGGCTTAGACGAGTTCAGCATGAGCGCCGCGAGTGTTCCGGAGGTCAAACGCATTATCCGCTCGGTCTCCATGACGGATGCGGAGGAGCTGGTGGGGACTACTCTCGATATGCGATCCTATGAAGAGGTTGATGCGTTCGTGCAGGACCTCATGGAGAAGCGGTTTCAAATTCATGCCTACTAACAGTTCTACGTC
>CAYFQV010000098.1:7086-9518 GCA_964345195.1 uncultured Spirochaetaceae bacterium | reverse complement strand
TTCTTGGAGGCTATTCGTCCGTTTCAAGAGCGCGTGGTTCTCGTCGTCAACAAAGTAGACAACGAGCAGCGGGAAGTGGCGGCGTGGGCCTACTACGAGTACGGGATTGAAGCCGTCGTGCCGGTTTCGGCGGAACATGGGCGCAACATGGACGCCTTAGTGGATGAAATCCGGCATCGACTTCCAGGTATGGAGACCTCGGCCGACGCCCAAGCGGCAGATGCCCAGGCCGATGAAGCCGGCGCTCCCGCGGCGACTGGATCCGGCACCGCTCCCGCCGACGCGACGCTAGGTCGCCGCATTCGAGTTGCGGTCATGGGCAAGCCGAACGCCGGCAAGTCAACGCTTACCAATGCACTGCTCGGCAGCGACGCCTCATTGGTATCGGAGACACCGGGGACGACCCGGGACGTTGTGGCGGGCCGCTTTTCTCACAGCGGCAGCGAGTTCGAGATTCTGGATACCGCCGGTATCCGCCGCAAAAACAGGGTTGAGAATGATGTTGAGTACTACTCGGTGAATCGGGCGATCGGCACGATTGAAGAGGCCGACGTGGTGCTCCTGCTCATTGACGCCACGGAAGGGCTGTCGGATCAGGATAAGAAGATTGCCTCCCTGGTTGTGGACCGGGGCCGCGGCTTGATTCTGGTACTCAACAAGTGGGATCTCTTCGGAACCATTCAGAACGCCTTCCAGGCCGTGCGGGACCGCATAAACTTCGTCTTTCCGGTGTTGAACTTTGCCCCGATAGTTGCGGTCTCTTCCACGGAGCGAACCGGCTTCGAGACCTTGATTAAACAGACCAAGACCGTATACCGGCAGTTAACACGGCGGGTTGATACCGGCCCATTGAATCAACAGCTCCAACGCTGGGTGGAGGAGACCCCACCGCCCATGGTCGGCGGACGCCGCCTAAAGCTTCGGTACATGACGCAGGTAAGTGTGGAGCCCGTTGTCTTTGTCGTTTTTGCAAATCGTACTCGTCATGTCCCGGACAGCTACCTCGGATATATTCGCAACAAGATTCGCAAGGACCTGAAGTTTAGCCACATTCCCTTCCGCCTGGAGTTGCGGGGATCCGGTTAGGAGCCATGCAGCGCCTGTCGATTTCGGAGGTGTGCGAGGTTCTTGATGTCAAGCCGCACGTCCTTCGCTACTGGGAGCGGAATGTGCCCTTGCTCCAGCCCGCCAAGAGCGCGTCCGGCAGGCGCGCGTACTCTCGGCGCGATCTCGACATTCTCTTTCGCTTGAAGTATCTCCTTTATCAGCGCAAGTTCACGCTCGACGGGGCATCTCAGAAGCTGATCGAAGAGGCGGAGGGATCTCAGGCGGACGCAAAGGGCGCGATCAACGGGCTGCGTAGCACGCTCGTAGACGCCCGGCGCAGCAGCTCGCTGCTGCGTCAACGCGTAGACACCCTCGTTTCGTCCCGAAGCGTTGACTGGGAGCTTGTGCAGTGGTTGGCGCGTCGCGAAGAGGCCGAGACAGGCCCGGTCGCGGGATGGCCGTACCGTCGGTCTCCCGGGGGAACGGGCCGTGGGCAGGACTGGGGTAGAGATCGTCGCGGTGTTGCGGTCGTCTCGCCGGGACCAAACTGGAACGTCTCGCCGTCCTCGTATCCGGTACAGGAGCCGGTCAGCCTCACCGGGCGCCGTACGATTCTGGATGTGACCGCCAGGAAGCTGCGACTGCTTCACGCGCAGCGGCGCGATCCCGTGCCGTGGATCATCCCGGTTCCAGCTCGCATGCAAGACGTGGTTCGCAGCCTCCTTGTCGAAGCGCAGTACTTCGGATTGCCCCGGGAGCTGGTGTCGGTTGTGTCCTTGAACGATCTTGCGGACGTCTCAGGCATCGGTTATACCTCGCCAATGGCCTCGTTCTGGGCCGGGCTTGCTCTCGGCAGGATCCGCGTGCCGGAGAATGTAGAGACGCTGCTCTGGGTCCCCCTCGACACGCCCTACGAGACGCTGCCGAGTGTGGAAGCCGTCGCGCTGCATCGAAGGCAGCAAGCCGAAGTAACCGCGCTGGTGTGGGAGCAGCCGAGGCCGATGCAAGCGGAAGGCGGCTCATCGCCTCCCATGGACGGCCGGCCCTCGCCCGTACTGATCCCGACGGGCAGCCTCATTATGGAACGCTCCGCCGTGGACAACGTTATCCGAAGATTGCGGGTGCGCATTATCAATCTGCGGCAGGATATAATTTCTCGTCCGGTAGATGCCGACCAACAGTATAAGGAGCCGGGCGGAGATGCAGCGGCTGCAGCTGCGGCCGACGAATCGGGAAGCGCCCGCGAGCCCCGCCACTTCTATGTGGGGATCCCGGAGCTTCTAAGCGCCACGGAACACCGGCTCATTCTGGCCCGCTCCGGGGCGCCCCCGCTGTTCGTCAGAACGCGAGAAGAGGCGCGTCGTTGCCGAGCACTTCGCTACGCG
>CAYFQV010000098.1:3387-6986 GCA_964345195.1 uncultured Spirochaetaceae bacterium | reverse complement strand
GCCGTTGCAGCAACGGCCGGCGGACTCCCTGTTGAAACGGCTGATGTCGCCTCCATTCCCGAGAACTTCGAGGCCCGGCGGGCACTCCGCGAGTTGGTTCTCGCTCCGCGCAACGAAGTCATGCGGAGTCCCGAGCGTATTGTGTCGCAGATGATCGGCGTGCCGGCGGTCCGCTATGAGGTTCGCCGACAGGACGGTCACTTCTATCAGCTCTTTACAAACCAAGAGGACGGCCGCTACGAGCTATACAACCGCGGGAGTTACATTATCAAGCGGCGTCTCGAAGACGGTGCCTTCGTGCAGATCAAGATATTCTACCGGAGTGCACCCGGCTTCTTCGTGCGGCTCTTTCCCGCGGGTAACCGCACGGTCATGGACCTCTACGTGGCAGGCGTGCAGACCTACGACGGCGTGGTCCTCCCGATCTCTTTTCGTCGCATCCTCTTCGAGCCCTTTGCGCGGCTGCAGCGAATGAGCGAAAAGATTGTGAGATGGGACGACATCTACCGACGATATCCCCTCTCGGCGTATACGGAGCTGCGCAAGATGGTCGCTGCGGCCCGGAATTCGTTAACGAGCCTTCCCGACGCCGAGGACGGCGCGATGGACGCCGACGGCGAGCTCGTGTTCATTGAAAGCCTTGTAATGCAGGATCAGCTGCCGGGGTTCAACTGCTCCGGGTTCGCCAAGTGGGTGTGCGACGGGCTTGTCGGCCCCGCTACCGGAACGTATCTGTCGATAGATGCCCTCAAAGAGAAGCATTTAGAGCTTCGCGGGCATCAATGGAGCAGACCTAACGAGGAGGAGCGCGATCCATATTTCGGTCTCGACTGGTCGCGTAACCTGGCGCGGCATCTTGCCGCTATCGAACAGACCGGTAGTACGGAAAACCTGCCTCATCCCGAAGCCTTAGACGTGCGAGACGTGCCTTTTTCCCAGTACGTCGAGGACGTCGGATATCCCGTGAAGGAGCTCCCACGAATTTTGTACTTCTTGGCACAGTCCGAGCCGGGAACATTCTATATTGCGTCGTTGAATCGCGAGTTCGGAGAGGCCCCGACCCTCCGCCAACACGTGCACGTCGCCGTAATCTTTCCCTATTTCGACGCCGAAGGGGAGTTCGAGCTCAGTGTTATGGAACGAAATGTAGAAACGAGTTTGGAATCCCTTGAACAGCGATACCGGGACGATTATGTTCACTTGGTTCGGGTGCGGGCGCGGGATGGCTTTGTTCCTCCCGGGATTCGTGTTCCTGATTGAAGATTCAACACCGCTGGGATATCGTAAGCATCAATGAAACGTCTAACCCTCGTTCTGGGCCTATTAAGCCTAGTTATACCCGCCATGGCCCAGTCTCCGCCGGAAGACCTTTTCCGAGAGGGACAAGAGCTCTTCGCGCGTGGTGACTACGAAGCGGCGATCGAGCGCTACAACGTTCTGGTTCGCAACTATCCGCTTTCGGAGCTGATTCCGGACGCGCAGTTTCGTCGCGCCGTTAGTTTGTATCGTCTCGATCGGCATGATGATGCGCTGTCGCTTCTTCGGCGTATTGAGGCGCGCTACCGCTCCAGCAATTTCCTGCCGGTGGTTCCCTTCTGGAAGGGACTATCCCTCTATCAACTAAACGAGTACGCGGCTGCCTCCCGTGAACTCGGTCGTTTTCTCGACTCTTCGGCGACCGGGGACCTGACGGGACAAGCCCGCGTATACAAAGCGCTCAGCGAGATGGCTTTGGGAGCGCGAGATACCGCAATTGCCACGCTTGTGCCGCTATTTGAGCCGCTTCCTTCTGCTGCGCTCGGGCCCGACCGATCCTACGCAGCTTCACTGTTGTTGTCGCTGCACGTTCAGGGGGAGGAGTACGATCGGGCGATCGCCTTCTTCGATTCTCTGGATCCGTCTCTAGTGACCGGCCGGTGGCAAACGCAGTATCGACTATCCGCGGCGGAATCTTTCTATGCGACAGGCGATCTCGACCGTGCCCGGGAGCTGTTCATGGAGCTGCGAAACGCGGAGACGGATGTCGCCACGGTGGCATTTCAGCGGCTGTTTCAGATTGCCCGCCGCTCCGGGGAGCGTGATCAGCTGCGCCGAGTTCTTGCCCAGGCCGAGGAGCAGCTGGCCGGCGAAACGGATGTCCTTTCGGAGCTCTGGCTGCGCGTGGGTATTGAGAGTTACCAGGCTGAGGAGTTCGAAATCGCCGAGTTGTACATTCGCCGGGTTTGGGAGATCGTCCCGGCAAATCCGACGGTGGCGCTGTACCTGGCGGAGCTGTTAGACAGGCGCGAAGCGGGGTCGGAGGCGGTGTCGATTCTGGAAACTCATCTCGGCGCCGTTGATCAGGCCGATGCGAATGTGTTGTTGCGGCTCGGCACGCTCTACGTAGATCAGTCGGAGTGGGAGCGTGCGCGGGAGGTGTTGAAAGAGCTCATGGAGAGCTTTCCCGATTCCGAGTACGTTCCGGCGGCAACCTATCAACGCGGCTACGCGCTCTTTCAGCTTGATCAGATCGAGCAGGCCCTTACGGTGGTACAGGACGGTCTTTCTCAGGGGCAGTCGGGCGGATTCCTGCCGGAGTTGCTGCGACTGAAAGCGACCTTGCACCGTGAACGGGGAGAATTCCCCGAAGCCGACCAGACGCTCCGGGACTACTTGGCTGTTCGTCCCGAGGATGTCAAGGCGGCGATTGAACGCGTGAAGGTGCTTTTTCAGCGGGAGCTCTACGAGCAGGTTTCGGCATTCGGCAAGAATATTATGTCTCAGCATTCCGAGCTTTCGCGGGATCATCCGGGGCTCTATGTCCAGTTGCAGTATATGCGGGGTCTCGCTTCTGTTACGCGACAGGAATACGAAGAGGGACTGCGTCTCTTGGCCGATGTGCCTACCGATCCCGAGGGGGCTTCTCGGGGCATGTCGGCGAGTGAGCGCGAGGTCATTGTGCCCTACGCGCTCTATTATCGAGGTTGGACCAACTTCCGCATTGGCGCCTACGAAGACGCGATCCCGGCTTTTGAAACCTTGGTAAGCCGCTACAGTGATCACGAGTTTGCCAATCGAAGCGCGTATCTGGCCGGATGGAGCGCCTTCAACGTGGAGGACTACACGGCCGCTGAGGAGTATTTTCGCCGGCTTTTAGCCTTCCAGCCGCAGCAAAGTTTGCGGGTGCAGGGCTACTTCCTTCTTGGTCAAACACTCGGCGCCACCGAGCAGTACGAGGATGCACTGATACAGTTTCGGAATGTCTTTGCCGACTTCCCGAACTCCTCCTACGCGGATGACGCGTTGTTCGAGTACGCCGGCGTGTTGGTTACGATAGGAAGCCTGGACGAAGCCGTTCGGGAGTATAAGAAGCTCTTCCAAACCTATCCGGAGAGCGCACTCGCGGAAGAGGGTATGTACCGCCGGGCGGAGCTACTGTACGAGGCGGAGCGCTACGCGGATGCCCGAGACGCCTTCTTCGAGTACCGCTCCAACTTTCCGCAAGGGCGTCTGCACGACGCAGCGCTCTACTGGGGCGGTATGGCGAGCCTCGAGGTCGGTGAAGAGGCCGGGGCGCTTTTGCTGTGGGAGCGCTTGGTGGAGGAGTATCCTCGAAGCTC
>CAYFQV010000098.1:0-3287 GCA_964345195.1 uncultured Spirochaetaceae bacterium | reverse complement strand
GTCGACAAGGCGGATACCGCGCCCGCTCAGGCTGGACGGGCGGCCTTCCTCTTGGCGGAATCGTACGTCAGACGCTCCCGCCCGGAAGAGGCGGCGGATTACTTCCTTCGTGCAGCGGAGATCAATTCGGAGAACCAGTCCTTCGTGGCGGAAAGTCTATTCCGTGCGGCTGAAATGCTGGAATCCGCCGGAGACACGGCCGGCCGGGACGAGATCATTCGCCGGCTCCAGGAAAACTTCCCGGAGTCGGAATGGCGCGATAAGGCACGTCAGTTGCAGGAGAATGCGTAATGAGCGTGTGTACAGCTCGAAAGACCATGACACTCCACCGAAATCCCGGGGAACGCGAACCGCGATTTCGGCGGAACGGTATCCTATGCATCCTCCCTATTTTGTTCGTTCTGTTTCTGCTGCCGGTGAGCTCCTTGTCTGCACAGTCCGCGGGAGATGGAGCCGAAGAGGGACAAAGATCCGGAACAGACTCTTCGCGGAGCGCCGAGGAGGACCGTGAAGCAGTGGCTCCTCCCGAGGCCGGGCCGGGCGTGCCCGAAGAGACCGAGTTTAAGCTACCGGAGACACTTCTCGAGGTCGAGGAGCTGTCCGTCGAGGAGATCCGCGCCGAACTACCGGAAAGTGACGATGTGCCTATCCGGCCGATCGACGTGCCGCTTCCGGAAGAGGGAGATCTTCGTGTAGCGGACTCAGCCTTTGCACTTCCCGCCCCGAATGAGACCGCGACCGCGCCGGAGGCGAGAGATCGCTCTTCGTATTTTGCGTCCGGTGTGCTTGGAGCGGGTTCAATGAGTCATATACAGGGTGCATTGAGCTTGTCGAAGCTCGGCAGTGATCCCCGTTTGCGTTTTCAATTCTCCCATGAAGGGCTGGACGGCTACAACTTTGAGGACGCGGGAACCGGCTTCTTTCAGAGCGAGACTTATATTGACGGCTATGCCGCGGGGGTGATCGGCCCGTTTAACACGGAAGTCAGCGCCTCCTTTCGCGAGCACGAAGAGGGCTTGCAAACCAACCCGAACTACTTCTCCGCGAATCTGCGCTTTATAAATGCAAGCTTAGCAGGACGGTATAATCCCTCCGAAACGGTGGAGCTCGGCGCGATTGTAAACGGGACATCCGCGAATCGCCTCCTCACCGTGAAAGCCGCGGATGCCTCTCCTCCGCGCACCACTGAGCTCGTACTCGAGCCTCGTTTGGAGGGACGGTTCAGCTTCGGTGATGCCTCATTGTCTACGGATATCGGCTATCGATATCGTGCGTACGATCAAGGTATTCCCGGCGGCCAGTCTCTCCGCGTGCTGGTGGCTGGAGACGCGCCGATTACCTCCGAGCTGTTTGTCGGCGGAGACGTGGGCCTGTACTGGCCGATCGGCTCCGGCGTCGAGTTTCCGTTCCACGTGAACGTTACGGCCACCGTCGACGATCTCATTACGCTGGGCCTGTCCGCCGGTTATGAGGCGGGACCGCGGAATGTGTATGAGTTGTGGCGGAATGAACCGCTTGTTGCGGACCTGGTCGCATCCGGCCGCGAAGCGCTTAGAGACCGCACTGCGTGGGTTGGTGATGCGGAGCTTTCGTGGAACGTCCTGCGCCGCCGCGTTGTGGTCGCGGGCGGGGTGGGCTTCGACTACAATGAGACCGCCTTGGCGCTTCAAGCGTACAACGCGGAAGCGGGTCTGTTCCCGGTTGATCAGGAAGCCAGAACGACCGTTGAACCGTCGCTTGGGGTCACCTACCGCGGCGGCGCGTTGTCGACTGAACTGTCGTGGACGGGAAGCTTCATTGAGCGATCGGCATTCGAGCCGCTGCATCAGCTCGGTCTGGTCGTCGACGTGGCGACGGAGAATCGTGGGGTGACCGGGAGCCTGAGCTTGGAGAGCCCCTTCTACGAATCTCAAGCCTTGCCTCCGGTGATCAACGCGGAGGTGGGGTTCCGCGTCGTCGAGGGCCTGCGGATTGTAGCTCGGGTCGAAGATCCCGTAGCTCCCATACTTGACGAGGGTCGACCTCGATACGGCACGGCGCCGAGTGCCACGCACCCCTTTATTACTCCGGGGTTTCGATTCGCCGTTTCTACCGAAATCTCTCTATAGAGTCAGATAAGGATACAGGAGACAGCCATGACTGAACTCATTGATGCCGGGGGCATCATCATCATTCTCATTTTCTTGTTGTCCATTATCGCCGCGGCGATCATTATCGACAGGCTTCTCTTCTTTCGCCGGATCCGCAGTGATGAATCCCAGATCTTGAACCGTCTGCGGTCCACCCTCGAAAAGGGTCATTTCGACGAGGCGATCAGTATCTGCGAGAGTAATCCCTCTCCGGTATCGAACCTCATGAAAGTTGGGATCGAGCATCGCAACTACTCCCACGAGGTCATCAAGGACGCCATCAACGATGCGGCCAACATGGAAATTCCGCGTATGGAGCGATTTCTTTCCTTTCTGGGCACAATCGCCCATATCTCGCCGCTGCTGGGTCTGCTCGGTACGGTGACAGGCAACATCCGTGCTTTCGGTGTTCTCGGCGACTTCGCGGCGGCCGGTGGAAACCCGGCTCTCCTGGCGCAGGGCATTTCTGAGGCGCTCGTAACAACCGCGGCGGGCATCATTGTCTCGATCCCGGCTATCATCTTCTACAATCACCTGGTGAGTCGGGTAAATCACCAGATCATCCAACTTGAGAACCGTGTCAGTGAGATGGTGCTTCTCTTGAAGGGTGACCAGCGCAACGGGGGAGGTGAGCGTGCAGTTTAGGCGTCGCCTGAGCCCAAACGCCAACGTAGACCTCATACCGATGATCGACGTCGTCTTCCAACTGGTCGTATTTTTTATGGTGTCGAGTACGTTCGTGATGACGCCTGGAATCGCGTTGGATTTGCCTGCGGCGAGCACCGACGAGCAGGTTGTCATGAACCGTCTTGTGGTTACGGTTGTGTCCCGGGACGAGATCTACCTCAACCGGCAAGACCTGACCTTCGGGGGCCTTGATGAAGCGCTCTCCGGCTTGGCTGATGAGGCGACCGAAGAGAACGAGGAGGGTGTGCGCTCGATCGTTCTCGAGGCCGACAAAGGCGTTGAGTATGAGCTCGTCGTGCAGGTGTTGGCCGTGCTTCGACAACACGGATTTCGCGCGGTCAGCATGCGGACCGCCGCGGAGGATGAATCGCAATAGATGAATCTGTTTGATCGTGACCGTCTGATTATCGCGGTTGTGGTGAGCGTTATTGTTCACGGGGCGATCTTTGCCGGCATCTCTCTGGCGGATTT
>CAYFQV010000097.1:1881-12369 GCA_964345195.1 uncultured Spirochaetaceae bacterium | reverse complement strand
CGCGGGGCATTCCCGCCGGGCGCGGGCTCCAGTGCACAGCGCTATGGCAGGGTGTAGCGCTGGTAGGTCTCCGTGGTTTCCCCAATGAGAGTAAGCTCATCTTCCTGAATCGTATAGGTGAGCTCACTATCGTTCTCGGCGAAGCCGTCATCCGTCTCGTGAAACGTGACTTCCCCGGCCGGGCGCAGATACCCTGCGCTTACGCCGAAGAATGCATTCAGCTCAACCGGATCCGGCACCTCGTCGGTATCGCCATTATCAGAATTGTCATCATCATATGTGATGCGAACCAGGTTCCCTGTGACGGAAGAGACAACAGTATTGCCATCCTTGCTGGCTAGCCCGTGTGCCGTGACCATATCCAGGGCCCCAATGTACATGAAGTCGTCGACGCTAGCATCTTTTCCGGTATATTCCCACCACCCGCGCAGGCCGCCGAAGTCGGGGTCGCCGGGTTTTTCGGAGACGAAGGTTTGCACAACACGATAATCGCTGCCGTCAACGCTCACGTTGCTGCTAAGGGTGAAGCCGTTGTCGGTCGTCTCGTACTGCTTCGGCCACAGGTCGACGGCGTCGCCGGTGGCCAGCGGCGTGGAAAAGCCGCCTTCGGCAGCGGCAATTGAGACGGACTCCCCGTCAAAGGCTAAGTCAGCCGTGATTGTGGGCTCGCCCTGGATCTGTCCCCGTTCGCCGAGGTTCCCACCGAAGCCGTGGGTGTCCCAGAAGACGTCGGCGGAGTATCGCGCCGTTCCGCCTTCCGCTAGCTCGAGTCGTGACCGAAAGTGCTGGAAGACACTATCCGGCCAGAAGAAGCTGTCCGGAAAGAAGAAGCTATCCGGGAAGAACACGCTATCTGGAAAAAAGAAGCTGTCGGGAAAGTAAAACACGCTGTCGGGAAACGCCGCAGAGTTCGGAAGGAAGACCGAGTCCGGATACCAGCCCTTCTCGATGTTGAGCACCGGATCATCCGCCATGAAAACACTGTCGGGGTAAAACACGCTGTCCGGCCAGAAGACACTGTCCGGCCATGCTTCCGTCTCCTCCTCCCCGTCGGCGTAGACATTAATGTCCTGGAGCCACCAAGTGCCGACGAGCTCTTCCGGTACGCCTTGCTGCTTGAGCTCTTCGTCTTGTTCCTCCCCGTCGCCGGCGGGGTCGTCACCCATTGGGAACGAACACCCCGCAATGGCAAGGATTGTCGCTGCCGCAAGTAAAGCGAAAAGATGTTTCCCGATACGCATAATCATTACTCCTTGACTTAACTATCAAACCAATATGTATCCCATGGCGAAGTGAATCTCAAGTATGATTCACGCGTATAACATGCAGGGGGCCTGCGAATGAGCTGGTTGGGGAGATTTGTTACCTCAGACCCTTTCGGCTTGAGATGGTGGCCGGAAGCTACAGGAAGAAGGAGCATCCGCATCTGTACCTTTCCGTGATACGGCGGCGTGATTGCCCAGAGGAGCCCAGGTTGTGATCGATCCGCGCCCGACCACTGCCGCGCCTTGCTTTGAGCTCATCGTAGGCGCGCTCCCACTGTGGTGTAGCTTTGATTCTCTGGTGGATCGACTGCGTGAGAATCGCGCGCCGGAGGGTCGAGAAGCGGTGGACGTCCCCTGCATCGGCAAGGAACGCAGAGGACTGTCAGCGGAGTCTCTCGCAGATCGAACTGGATCTCCTGCGCGTCAACGAAAACATCTGAGGCGTGTCCGAGATCTCGGAGACCGGGTCTTTCCCTTTGAACAGACGGGATCGCCCCGCCGACATGAGCTCGCTTCAGCAGCACGAACAAATGGGTCTTGGCTTCATCATTGACGGTTGCGACCTTCATCCTTCACTTCAAGTTCCCCTCCATGTAGAGGTTCAGCTCGACCATCCGCTCCACGAGTTGCTCCCGCGTGGCGCCGGGGAAGTTGGAAAGGACGATTTCCTTGGCAAAGAGCTTGGCGACATAGCGGAGCTTGGAAGCGTTTTGTCGAGCGGCATACACGAAGTCGGGGTGTGCGCTGTTCACGGTAATAATGCCGCGCTCGACATCGTAGCGGGAGCGCCACAACTCCCCGGGCATGTAGCGGTAGGTGTAGCCCGGCAGGCCGCTCGTGCCACGTGACGATGAAGCCCCTCCGGCTCGCCGACATCGGCGGGAGTCTGCGCGTCGCCGCCGTGCTGCTCCACGCCGAGTGTCTCGTTCGGGCTTCCGCCCGCGCCCGCCTGTCCGGCTTCACCTTCCCGTCCGGCGTCACCACCGGGCCCGGCCCCCTTCGCAGTCGAACCGCCGCTGGTCTTGGCATGGAGTCGGCCGTAGTCCTCAGCCGGAAGCATCGACATGGCTCTGGTGAGGGCTTTGGTGATCCGCTTGAGCATGGACCGGCTCGCCGCTTCCTCCTCGGCGCGGCGCTGCTCCTCAATGCGGGCCGATACGGTCTCCTCGAGCTCGCCCAATGCGTGGACCAGTGACTCGTATGCCTGGTCGTGGATAATGCCGCTTCGGCTACCCGGGGTGAGCTGCAGGAAGGGCGCATCAATGATGCCTTCCACATAGCCGGAGCTCCAGGGATGCCGGCGGAAGGCATCCAGGTCGGTGAGACGGCTAATGACCCGGATGCCGTTTCGATGCAGGGCAACGCCCTCGCCGGCCGTCGGATCACACAGATACAGCTCAACGTAGATCTCGCCGTGGGGGCTACGCGTTGTGGGTAGGCCGTGGACTAGAGTACCGGTAAAGCGGCGCGGCTCGACCTGCAGCTCCTTTCGGGCGCTTCGGTCGAGGATACGAATCGAGACACCGCTTTGGGAGATGCGGTCGCGCAACTCGCTTGCCAGGTAGGCCTGGATCTTGTCCCCGGCCAGCAGCCTGATACCCGGAAGTAAAGGCGCGATCTTAAGGGTGGTGCCGCGCCGCTCGAAGAGCTCTCGGGAGTCCTCGATTTTGTAGGATGGCTGTCCTTGACCATGCGCAGGCGATGCGGTGTACCGTCCTCGCCGGCCGACGTGAGCGTCATCTCCTCACCCACGCTCCAGAAGCTCAGGAGGCCGATCCCGAACTCCCCCTGCAGGCCCTCCTGGCCCTTCTCCTTGAGCTTGCGCTTGATTGAATCGCCAATGTGCGTAGCCACGTAGTTGAGGTCGTCTATCCCCTCGCCGTCGTCGGAGACCTTGAGGTACTGCTTGCCGCGTTCCTTCCCCCGGACCACGGTGATGTTCGTTGCCTTTGCATCTATGGAGTTCTCCACGAACTCCGCAATCGCCTTCAGCGGGTTGCTCTGGGAGAGGGCAATGATCCGGATCGCATTCCACTGATTCCCAATGCGCAGTTTGCCGGCCCGGGCGGAACCGGAGCTGGACTGATGACTATGAGCTGCCATGTGAGGCGTCTACGCTAAGCGCGGTCTCCGGGAAAAGCGGTCTGGGCGGTGTGTAAAAACTATTGGGAAACCTGATAGTGTAGCGCCCATGGCATCCAGGTCTCACACAAGCATTTCGTTTCCCGCCGCGCTCGGTATGATCGGCAGGTATAGCCGGTCCCGCATAAGGGAACAGGTTCGTTCGGTTGCGTTCATCATTGTTTACCTTGTCGCCTTTCAGGTCGTGGTGTTCGGAACCATGCCTGCCGACGCCATCTGGATCGGCGCGGGAATCGGCATGGTTATTCTCGGCCTGACGGCGTTTCTCGACGGGCTCACCATTGGCGTCATGCCCTTAGGAGAGCGCGTGGGCGTGCGCCTCCCGGAGCGTACCGGTGTTCTCGCTATAGCGGTTTTCGGTGTCATGCTCGGGATCGGTTCAACCCTCGCCGAGCCCGCGGTGGCGGCCTTGCGCGGCATGGGCAGCACCGTGACCGCTTGGAAGACTCCCCTTCTGTTCACGCTTATTGAGCAACGCGCGGGAGCGCTGGTATCCGCCATTGCCGTCGGCGTGGGCATTGCCGTGGCCCTTGGGATGCTGCGTTTCTTCTACAATCTGTCGATCAAACCTTTTGTATACATTATCGTTCCCATGGTCCTGGTCCTGACCGCGGTCGGCGAGGTCACGGGGACCTATGCGGAAGTCATCGGCCTGGCGTGGGATGCGGGCGCCGTTACCACCGGCGCCGTTACCGTACCCCTGGTTCTCGCCTTGGGCGTGGGTGTCTCACGGGCCGCCGGGACCCGGGACGCCGGAGGCGGTGGTTTCGGCATTGTCATGCTGGCCTCGCTGCTCCCGATTGGGTCCGTGCTTGTTCTGGGCATCATTGTGGGTATGGATACCCCCGCCCCCGTCGGGGAAGAGGCGTTCTTCGCGCCGGCGAACCGAGTGCAGGCCCTGGAAATATTCGAAGACGAAGACGCACTGCGGACCCATGCATTCACCCGCGCCGGGGAAGCGGGGCGCCGCGCCTATTTCGATGAAGCCGAGTCGTATCAACGAGCACTGTATTCAATAGCCGCGAGTGCGCGGACGCGACGTAAGATCCTCGGCGACATGCCGCTGTCCGAGTGGCTTGCCACCCGGGCATCCGCGGCGGAACGTGATCTGGTGCAGGACGTGACGGGCACGACCGACAACAGCCCTTCCGCGCTCGGCACAGACTTCGCAGGCACCATGCGCCGGCAGGGAGCGACCGCTGTTCGTGCCATCCTACCGCTCGTGTTGCTGTTGCTAATCGTTCTGGTAGCCGTGCTCCGAGACAGGCCCCGGCACACCGACGAGCTCGTCCTCGGGATCGGCTTGGCGATTGTCGGCATGACGATACTCTCCGCGGGGATTCAGATTGGTCTGGTTCCCCTCGGAGATGGCGTGGGACGAGAGCTTCCCCGGGCCTTTCAGAGCGATGCAGAAGAAGCTCAACGAGTGGTCATCAACGACTTCGACCGTTCTCTGGTCAGGGAAGGTATATCGTCTAGTGGATCACGCTATCGCTTCTTTTTCTTTCGCGACGAGGGCAAGCTCGAGCAGCTTCCCTTTGTCGAAGAACGCTACGATCCGACACGAGATCGCTACGTGCACGTTGTGTCACGGCCTCCTCTGTTTGGCCCGGCGCTTCGCCCCGTGGGAATCGCGCTGGTGATCCTGTTCGGGCTCGGCATGGGCTACGGCGCGACGAGGGCGGAACCTGCGCTGAGTGCCCTCGGCCGCACCGCGGAGCAGCTCACCGCCGGCGCCGTCCGCCGTCACAGCGTCGTGAGCGTTGTTGCCCTCGGCGTGGGGCTGGGACTTGCGGTCGGGGTGGCCCGGATGCTGTACCCCGTACCGCTTGCGTGGCTT
The DNA here is from genome assembly GCA_964345195.1 of uncultured Spirochaetaceae bacterium. Classification (GTDB taxonomy): domain Bacteria; phylum Spirochaetota; class Spirochaetia; order DSM-27196; family PWMO01; genus CAYFQV01. Next base: position 7,122 of record CAYFQV010000097.1, on the reverse strand, counting down.
CTCGTTCCGCTCTACGGCCTCTTGTTGCCTCTCACATCCGCAAACGAAGAGAGTTTCGCCGCGCTGTCCTGGGACAGCGGTGGGGTCACAACGGGTACGGTTACCGTCCCCCTCGTCATGGCCATGGGTCTCGGCCTCGGCCGAGAGCTCAATGTAGCCGACGGCTTCGGCATCTTGGCGCTGGCATCCGCCTTCCCCATCCTCGCAATGTTGCTGTACGGGCTTGTACTACAGCTGCGACATGAGCGCGTCACAAAGGCATTGCGCATGGAGGAATCAAATGAGCGATAGTCGTTTCCCCGAGGCTCGCTTGGTCAGTCGCATTACCGTGCACCTTCCGCGCAGGCTCACCACACGCCTCACGCAGCGGCTGTCGAACATGGGCATGGATAACGTGCTCCTGGAAAGCGGAAGAACCGTTCGCCGCGTTGTCGCGCGGCGACCCTTCGGGCTGCCCGGTACCGTGGATCGCCTGGAAGACTCCGTCGTCGATGTGTTGCACATGACCGTGCCGCCGGATGCGGAGCAGCCGGTGTTACAAGAACTGGCACGGACGGCGGAGCTCGACGTGCCCGGATACGGAAGCATCTACGCCCAGCGAGTCGAAGAATACGGCTGTAACGACATGCCGGAGCCGAACGTTCAGGAAACCGGGGCTAAGCCCCGGCGGCGATTCCTCTCGGATCTGGCCCTGATAGCGGGCATTGTAAGCATGTCCGAAGCCACATCCCGACTCGTGGAAACCGCGTTGGAGCTCGGAAGCTCCGTTCCGGTGATCACGCTGGGAGCCGGCACGGGAGTTCGAGATCAACTCGGGCTTCTTCGGGTTACGATACCGCCGGAAAAGGAAATTCTGCAGCTTCTCGTCCCGCAGTACGATGCGACCGAGATCATGCGCCTCCTTGTGGAAGAGGGCCGCTTGGATCGCCCCGGTCGAGGGTTCATGTACCGAACTCCGGTGACGGCGGGCATGCTGGACACCCGGCTGCGCGTCGGCCCTTCGGAGCATGCCGCAAGCATGGAACAAGTGATTGCCGCCATTGACGAGATTCGACGCGGCACCTGGTGGCGAAAACGCTTCAGCGCCGAAGAATCATCCTCACGATCTTCGGCGGGACCCTTGAATCTCGGCAATACGGAGATAACCCTCATCTGTTCGGAAGGTCGGGCGGATAGCCTCGTGAAGGTGGCGCTCAACGCCGGTGCCGGCGGCGCGACAACTACGCGCCTTCACCGTCTGCACACCGGCACCGTCGAAGGTGGGGCGGCTCGGGAACGAAGCATCCTCAGCGTACCGGCCGATCTCGCGCGGGCGGTTGTGGAAGCCGTCCTCGACGCGGATGCGATCGGCGACGATCCCTGTAATCGCATTCAAGTCCTGGCCGCGCCCGCGGGTTCCGGCTCATAGGCCAGCACCGACTGGAGCCAGCGCTCGGCTTCTGAAACGGGAATGTCTTTGCGGGCGGCGTAGTCCTCGACTTGGTCGCGGGAGACCCGCCCGACCGAGAAGTACTTACTCTCGGGATGCATGAAACAGTAGGCACTGACGCTCGCCGGGGGCACCATCATGTAGCTCTCGGTGAGGGTCAGGCCGTAGGGCTCGGGCTGCAGGAGCTCCCAGATGATCGCCTTGTCCTTGTGGTCGGGACACGGCGGATATCCCGGCGCCGGTCGGATACCTTGATACTCAATGTGCAACAGCCCTTCAATATCCAGATCTTCGTGGGGCGCATATCCCCAAAACTCCCTGCGCACCCGCTCGTGAAGCCGTTCGGCGAAGGCTTCCGCCAAGCGGTCCGCCAACACCTTTGAGAGAATCGCCGTGAAGTCGTCGCCCTCGGCCTTGAACTCCGCAACGAGCTCGTCCAAGCCGTCCCCGGCCGTAACGGCGAAGGCGCCCATGAAGTCACGCACACCCGTTGACTTCGGAGCCACGTAGTCCGACAGGGAGAGGTAGTAGGGAGTCTCCTTCTTGGCCTTCTGCTGCCGGAGAGTCTGAATGACCCCGGCGAGCTCGGCCCGGCCTTCGTCGGCGTAGAGCTCAATGTTGTCGTCGTCGGTGGCGTTCGCCGGCCAGAGGCCCAAGACGCCGTGGGCGCGAAGGCGCTTCTCATCTATGATCCGCTTCAAGAGCGCTTGCGCATCCGCATAGAGCTTACGGGCCTCCTCGCCGAACTTGGGGTCGTCCAGGATATCGGGAAAGCGGCCCTTCATCTCCCAGGAGTAGAAGAAGAAACCCCAGTCGATGTATTCCGCGATCTCGGCAATGGGATAGTCGACAAAGGCTTTGGTGCCGATGAACTGCGGCTCCTTCGGCTCGTAGCTACTCCAATCGGGGGAAAAGCGCCGTTCCCGGACCGCGCCGATAGGCAGGTACTCCGTGTCGGCGCTTTGTGCCTTCCGGCGCTCACGCGTTTTCTCGTGTTCCGCCTCGATTTCCCGGATATACTGCGGCGCCGCGTCTTTGCTCAGAAGCTTGGAGACAACCCCGGAGGCCAGGGAGGCGTCCTTGACGTGCACCACCGGTCCGGAGTACTGCGGCGCGATCTTGACGGCGGTGTGGACCTGGCTCGTCGTTGCCCCGCCGATCAGAAGCGGCAGCTCGAAGCCCCGGCGCTCCATCTCCTTGGCGACGTTCACCATCTCGTCGAGGCTCGGCGTAATGAGCCCCGAGAGGCCAATGACATCGACATCATGCTCGCGGGCGGCCTGGAGGATGTCCGGCGTGGGGACCATGACCCCGAGGTCTATGACGTCGAAGTTGTTACACTGAAGCACCACCCCGACAATGTTCTTGCCGATGTCGTGGACATCCCCCTTCACGGTTGCCAGGAGCACCCGGCCCTTGCCGCGGCCCGAGTCGTCGGCGGCCTTCTCCGCCTCAATGAAGGGCTCGAGGTAGGCGACCGCCTGCTTCATGACCCGGGCGCTTTTGACTACCTGCGGCAGAAACATTTTGCCGCTGCCGAAGAGTTCGCCCACCACGTTCATCCCGTCCATGAGGGGCCCTTCAATCACATCTAGAGCGGCCGGCCGCTGCAGACGCACCTCTTCGACATCGTCCTCTATATATCCTGTGATTCCTTTGACCAGTGCGTGAGAGATGCGCGCCTCAACGCTGTTCTCCCGCCACGAGAGATCCTGGGTCTTGCCGCCGCTTGTCTGCTCAACGTCTTCGGCAAGGTCCAAGAGACGCTCGGTGGCGTCTTCTCGTCGGTTCAACAGGACATCTTCAACGTGCTCGAGAAGCTCCGCCGGTATCTCGTCGTAGACGGCGAGCTGTCCGGGATTGACGATCCCCATGTCCATGCCGGCGTTGATGGCGTGGTAGAGGAAGGCGGCGTGCATGGCTTCGCGCACGGTGTTGTTGCCCCGGAAGGAGAAGGAGACGTTGCTCACACCGCCGGAGATCCGGGCGCCCGGCAACTTTTTCTTGATTTCACGCGTTGCATAAATGTAGTCGAGGCCGTAGGTGGCGTGCTCCTCGATCCCGGTGCCGACGGCGAAGATGTTGGGATCAAAGATAATGTCCTCCGGCGGGAAGCCCACTTCCGTGGTGAGAAGCTCATAGGCGCGCTCGCAGATGGCCACCTTTCGCTCCTTGCTGTCGGCTTGGCCCTTTTCATCGAAGGCCATGACCACGGTCGCCGCCCCGTACTTTCGGATCTCCCGCGCCTGCGCCAGGAAGGGCTCCACACCCTCCTTCATGCTGATCGAGTTGACAATGGACTTGCCCTGCACGCAGCGCAGGCCGCGCTCGATAACCTCCCATTTGGAGGAGTCGATCATGATCGGCACGCGGCTAATGTCCGGCTCGGTTGCCACGAGCTTGAGAAAGATCTCCATCTCGTGGGCGGATTCGAGCATGGCATCATCCATATTAATGTCGATGATTTGGGCGCCGTTCTCGACTTGGTCGCGGGCGACCTCTAAAGCGTCCTCGTACTGCTTGTTCTGGATGAGGCGGTTGAACTTCCGAGAGCCGGACACGTTGCTGCGCTCACCGACGTTGACGAAGAGGCTGTCCGGCGCAAGGGTCACCGGCTCGAGACCGCTGTAGAAACTCACCCCCGTCGGGCGTTGCGGCACCGTGCGCGGGTCTGCGTCTCTACAGGCCTCCACGATCGCGCGGAGGTGCTCCGGTGTCGACCCGCAGCAGCCCCCGACAATGTTGAGCATACCTTCCCGGGCCATGCCGCCGAGAACCTTCGCCATGAACTCCGGACTGTGGTCGTACTCGCCGAACTCGTTGGGAAGGCCGGCGTTGGGATGGGTCTGTACCGGCACGTAGGCGGCCGTCGACAGTTCCTCCACGTATGCGCGCAGCTGGTCCGCCCCGAGGGAGCAGTTGAGGCCGACGCTCAGGGGCTCGGCGTGGGCCACGGAGTACCAGAAGGCGGTCGCGGTCTGGCCGGTCAGGGTCCGGCCGCTTTGGTCGGTGATTGTGCCGGAGATCTGGATCGGAACCTCGATCCCCGTTTCTTCCTCGTACTGCTTAACGGCGTAGATCGCCGCCTTGGCGTTCAAGGGATCAAAGATCGTTTCAATGAGTACGGTGTCCGCCCCGCCGTCGATCAATCCCTCCAGCGCCTCGCGGTACGCCGCCGCGATGCCGTGAAAGGTGACATCCCGAAAACCGGGGTCGTTCACATCCGGCGAGATCGACAGCGTCTTGTTCGTCGGGCCCAGCACGCCGGTGACCCAACGCGGGCGCGGCCCGTCCTTCCCCGCGCCGCCCGCTTTGTGCGCGCCGCTTGCGCGCGGCTCGTCGCCGGCCCCGCGCTCGGAGGCCGCATCCGCCGCCTCCCGTGCAATCCGCGCGCCTTCATAGTTCAGCTCGTACACTAGGGACTGCATGTGGTAGTCCGCCTGCGAGATCGATGTCGAGTTGAAGGTGTTGGTCTCAACAATATCGGCACCGGCATCCAGGAACTGGTCGTGGACCTCCCGAATGATATCCGGCCGGGTCAGGTTCAGAAGGTCGTTGTTTCCCCGGAGGTTCACCGGAGTGCCGTCTTCGGCGGTGAAGTCGGCGAAGCGCTCCCCGCGGAAGTCCGCCTCTTCGAGGGGATAGCTCTGTATCATGGTGCCCATGGCGCCGTCCAAGAAGACCATGCGATCGGCTATGCTGTCTCGTAGCGCCTGTATGCGTTCTGATCTAGTCATAGCGACCGAGTATATCGATGTCGCCGCCATTCGGCCAAGGGCCGAGTGCGGCCGGGGCTCCACGGCGCCGCCCAT
>CAYFQV010000097.1:0-1781 GCA_964345195.1 uncultured Spirochaetaceae bacterium | reverse complement strand
CGCCGGCACCGAAACGGTACCATCCCCGCGTGATATCCACCCCGACGGACCGAAGCCGCGCCTATCTCGCCCTTGTATTCACCGTCCTTGCATGGGGCATGTCCTTCGTGGCGACGAAGGCGGCGCTCGACAGCTTCACCCCCTTCGTGCTTGTTTTCCTGCGCTTTGCCGGAGCGTCCGTGGTATTCGCGCTGCTCCTCCGCGGACGCTTTCCCCGACTGAGCCGGGCGGATCACGGGCGATTTCTGCTCCTCGCGACGTTCGAGCCGGTGCTCTACTTCATCTTCGAGACCTACGGTCTGACCTTGACCACCGCATCCGAGGCTTCGATCATCATTGCCGCGGTGCCGATCGCGGTGGCCGTCGTAGCGCGCGTATTCTTGAAGGAGCCGATCGAAACCCGCACAGCCGTCGCGATCCTGGCATCCATCGCCGGGATCGTTGTCCTGATTGTGGGCGATCCGGGGACGGAGCTCGAGCTGTCCGGATCGGTCGCCGGAAACCTGCTGATGATCGGCGCGGTGGTCGCCGCAGCTTTCTACACGGTACTGGCACGGAGCCTGGGGCGGAGCTGGACCGCCCGACAGATCACCGGCCTGCAGGCCATGTATGGGTCGGCGCTGCTCCTTCCCTTCTTCATTGCGACAGCCGGAAATACCCGGTGGGACGGTATAGCCGCGCCGGCGCTCGGTGCCCTGCTGTTCCTGACCCTCTTCGCGACGATCGGTGCATTCCTCACCTACAACTTCTCACTGAAGATCCTCCCGGCGGGGAAGGCGGCTGTGTTCATCAACGGCATTCCCGTTGTGGCCACGATCGGCGGATGGCTTTTTCTCGGAGAGCGGCTCACTGGATGGGAGTTCCTCGGCGCCGGCTTGGTAATTCTGGCGGCCTACCTGGCGGTGACCGCGGGACGACACGAAACCGCGCGATCCGCCCCACCGGAAGGTTAGCATGAATTGCATTTTTTTACATTTATGATATAGTTTAGTTTGCGTGATGGACTCGACGCCGGATAGCTCCACGGTTTCAGTGCTGTGCCTCACATCCCGCGTTAGCCGCGGCTATCGATCCCTCCCGACGCTCGAAGGCCATGCCTACACGCTCCGAATCCTCTCTCTCACCGACGAGAGCGGCGGCACAAACGAAACAAGCGTCACAGCCGACGCGGAACCCGCCGGCACACCCGGACCTCTCCTCGTGGATCTTGTCGGCGTCGCGTCAGAAGCTATAGAGCCTCTTCGCCGACGAGCGGGAGAGCTCCTGGAGCAGGCGGACCGGCCCGTTCTGCTCCTGATAGACAGCGGCACAACATCCGCGATCACCGAGCTCGAGGGCATCCGGCACTACGGGGTAATTCCCACCGACGGTTCGCCGGGGTCGGTGACATCCGTCGCTCTCACGGCCGCCCTGGACACGGCCCGGCGCGTCTTCGATAACAGCGCAGCTCAAGCATCTACTTACTTGAATGCTGTAGCCTCCATCGTCCTTTCGGGCGAAGACGTCACGGTGCGTCGCCGGACCGAGGAAACACTGCGCCGTCGTCTCCGCTACGAGCAAGGTGTAAACGCGGCTTCGCAGGTCCTCGTCGAGCGTCACGGCTCCCTAAGCGAGGCGCTCCAACATATTCGCGACGCGACCGGCATGGATCGCGTCTACATATTCGAGAATAGCACGAACGCAGACGGCGAGCTTTGCATGTCCCAACTTGCTGAAGCGCATGCGCAAAGCGTCGTGCCGCAACTAGACAATTCGGCGCTGCAGGAGCTGCCCTACAGCGC
>CAYFQV010000096.1:6389-12531 GCA_964345195.1 uncultured Spirochaetaceae bacterium | reverse complement strand
GCAAAAACAAACCACCCGCCCATGATCAGGGTACGGATATCTGCCGCGAGCGTGGTTGAGGCGTAGAGAACGTGGAAGAGTGCAAGAAGCACGGCCGCCCCGGTAATATTTGAAACCCGTGCCCAGACACGCGATTCCGCCGCATGTCGGCCAAGCGTTTCTACACCACGCGCCACCGGGGCCGCGAGCGCGCTCACCCCAACCGCGCCGGCGCCGGCCAGTGCGATCAAGGCCGGAAGCCCCGACTGAAGCTGCGGCGCCACGGGCGCCATTGTGGTCGCCTTTACCATGCCGTGAACAGCGGCAAGTAAAACCGAGATAAGAGAAACGGCGACATGAAAGCGCAGAAGCCCGGTTTTACTAAACAAGCGCAGCAGCGGCTGCGGTCGTGTACCAATGATGAAGAGATTGAGCAGATAAACGTAGCTAATGATACCCGCGGCGCTTGCGGCGGCCGTCAGGAGGCCTGCGTTTCCGCTCCATTCCTCCGCAAAGCTTGCAAGCGCCACCGCAGGGCTTGCAAAAAACAGGGCAATCAGCAGGCCGCGCAGGACTGTGCTCCGCGCGCTAACTAAGCTCATTCTGTTCTTCGTGCTGCCGGCGTTCATGAGTGCCTCCGCTTAAAGCATCCAGCTAAAGGATGACACTAGCGGTCGGAAATAATCAACATTTCTGAACGACGAGCTGCTATTTCTCTTCCTCGATCGAGAAGTGCTCCGGGTTGAAGCCCTCTCCCCCCAGCCATAGATCGATTTTGGTGCCGGAGTCACCGGACTTGACGTCTGCGCCTTTGACCTGCCAACCAATGAGATTGAGGCGTGCATCGCCGAGACTATCGTAACCGGCCATGCTGCCGTAGTAACCGGCCAGCTCCGGCCGTCGAGAATTGTTGAGCGCGGCGCGAATAGTGGCGAGCTCGGTTTCGTCGCGTTGCACGTTATCCATGACAGCCAGGTGTACTCCGTCGGGCTCCTGGTGCAAGGAAATGACCATGCGGTTGGGGTCCTGGTCGAGGATGTAGTGACCCATCTCTCCAATGAGATGGAGAAGAAAATCTTTGCGATTCATGTTCGGTCCCTCTGTCGGCGTCGCGGTTCTGAAGAGGTATTGGCTCGATACCACTCGATGAGTGAAACGAGAAGTGTGGCGGTCAGACCGGCCGCCAAGCCGTTGTTGTAGAGGTCAATGCCGGCGTGCCACTCGCCTGAGCGCATGACGATGCTGAGGTGCAGAAAGCCCGCCACAACGCCGATCCACACACCGAAGTCACCGGCCAAGGGGGCGAGCGCCGTTCCGAAGAGTACGGCTAAGATTACCCCGGGTGCCGCGAGCTCGTACCCGAAGACCAACGCCGCCAGGACGACCCCGACGATTATCGGCGCGACGTTACGGGGGTGCTTTCCAAAGCCCGCAAACCCTGTTGCCGTGAAAATGCCGCCGAGTACCGGACCGTTTAGGTCGGCGCCCACCACGACAACGTAGAGCCACAAAAGCAATGCCATGAGGCCCATGTTGACAAGCGTCCCGCTGATCGAGGCCATGTCCATGAAGTCGGAGGGCAGTCGGCCCGGGAACTTGAGAATCCGCCCGAAACTCCGCAACGCCTCCCGTTTTCCCGCGGCAAGGCCGGCAATGATAAGGATTGCGGCGACGGTCGGAACGAGAAACCTGAAAAGCTTGGTGGGCTCGTTGTTCCACAGTTCTCCGCCGGGTGGCTGACTCCGGCCGCCGAACAGCAGAGCCGCGGCAAACAGTGCAAGGAATCCGGCGGTCAGTCCCAAGTTGTAGAGGTTGTAGCCCTGGTGTAGGCGAAGCATGACCATGGCCACCGCCGGCAGAACAGCCCCGACGGCGAACCCCGCCACCACGGCCATAGGCAGCCCCAGCACCAGGGGGAGTGCCGCCTCCACGGCGAGAAACGACACCAGCGGAGCGACGGCGGTTCCGAACAGCGCAATGATAATGTACTCGCGAAAGCGGCGGTGGGCGAAGCGCGCGGATGCGAAGACGCCCAGCAGTATGGGGAGAATGTTGAGAGGCGTCTTACCGAACAGGCCGAATCCGAACATGGTGAAGATCGCCGCCACGGTCGGACCGGAGAGCCGCACTCCATTGACCCAGACCAACAGTAGGCCGATAAGCGCCACTAGGACGCCGTTCAAGAGGGCGGCGCCTTCTCCGGCGGCCACGGTAAAGTCGTTGATCAGTCGTGCGGGCTGGGTCTGCAGCATCCACAGACCGCGCAGGCTAGCCGCCGCGCCGTCGGCGATGATTCCCGCCAACGCTAAGCCGAACAGCAGCAGTGCAACCAGCAGGTACAGCGGCTTGTTCTCGGTGTTCTTCACGGATCAGCTCTCATGAGCGTCTCGGTCTTTCGCGCATCCCGCGGCCGAGAACAATTGCGAAGCAAGCTTGGGCTCCCCCTTTGCGCCGAACGCGCTTAGGCGTTTTGCGTCTTTGTCACCCGTGCCGCCGCTGCAAGCCAGTCTCGCGGGATGTAGAGCTTGTTGTTTTCATCTCGAACCCCGTGCTTTTCCAAACTCGGGGTCACTGCCTCCCGCAGTGCCTTCGCCGCAATCTCAGGTTGGTAACCGTGGAGCGCTCCGGCGGCGTACTGCGAGAAGCCGCTAATGTTTTCCCAGGCCGAGTTGTAAAGCCGTGCGGCCTCCTTTCGGAGGTCCTGCACCGCAAAGCCGACGTTCTGCAGGAGGCGCTGATAGTAGCCGCGGTCCTGGAAGTTGCCGGCGTTTGGGCGTCCCTTCTTCTCACGCGTTGCGCCGAGCTCCTTGAGTGTGCGAACGGCGTTCGCTATCTGTGCCTTGTAGAAGGGAAGGGACTCCGGTGGTCGCGATTCCGCGGTGAAGGCGGAGTTGAAGAAGAACCATCCGCTCGGCTTTAGGGCGCGTCGGATGTTGGTGAGAGCCTGCTCCTGCGCTTCCGGGCTGAGGTAGTGGATGCCGTTTCCCCACATGGCGACATCTACACTGTTCTCGTCAACATCCATATCCTCAACGTTGCTGTGCACGAACTCGATGTTCTGAACACGCGGGGATAGGCGCTTCTTGGCTTGATCTAGCGCCTCCGCACTGGCGTCGACGCAGATAACCTGCGGCTGTTTCCAGTGTTCGGGAAGGTTGTCGAGAAATATCTGTACCATGGTGCCAACGCCGGTGGCCAAGTCCATCAGTCGATCGATCTGCTTGGTGCCGGCATCCAGTAAAGATTGAATCCACCTTTGAATGATAGCCTCGTTTACCTGTCGATACTCTTCGGTATCCGCGAATGGCTCGTATACGTATTCGGCCATCTTTAGCCTCCATAGGGTCGGAACGCCAGACAGGAACAATGCCCGCCGAATCCGAACGAGTTTGAAAGAACGGCTCCGCCTCCGGTCCGGCGCGGTTCCCAGGGAACCACGTCGATGTCACATTCCGGATCAGGCGTGTCGTAGTTGATTGTCGGGGGCATCCACCCCGTTTCCACAACCTTTACACATATTAGGGCTTCGAGTGCCCCGGCCGCGCCGCCGAGGTGCCCGGTCATCGACTTGGTCGAGCTCATTGGCACGCCGTTGTTGAACATACGCTTCACCACCAGGCTTTCAACCTTGTCGTTGAGCGGTGTAGAGGTGCCATGGGCATTTATATAGTTGATGTCTTCGCGATTGAGCTGTGCATTATTGAGAGCTCCACTCATGGCGTGGGTCGCCCCGCGGCCTTCCGGCTCCGGCGCCGTGATATGGTATCCGTCGCCGGCTGCTCCGTAGCCGGCCATCTCCGCTATAATGCTTGCTCCACGGTTTCTCGCGAATTCTTCGTCCTCCAACACCAAAACCGCCGCCCCTTCAGAAAGTACAAAGCCGTCGCGATTCTTATCAAACGGCCGGGAGGCGGTTTCAGGTGTATCGTTCGCCGTACTGCAGAGCGCCTGTGCCTGCTCGAAGCCGGCCACGCATATCGGAATGATGGCCGCCTCGCTGCCGCCCGCTACCATGGCCTTGACGCGACCGGCACGAATCATGTCCATGGCGACGCCCACGGCGTCCGCCGCTGACGCACAGGCCGAAACCGTGGCAAAACTCGGACCCCAGGTGCCGAGCTTGATGGACACGAGGCCGCTCGCCGCATTGGGCATGAGCATGGGCACCGTGAAGGGGTTAACTCTGCGCGGGCCTCTGTCGCGAATGGTGTAGGCCTGGTCCACGAGGGTGCTAGCGCCTCCAATACCGGAAGCGACCAGGGTGCCCACTTGGTAGCGTTCCTCTTCGTCGAGCTCCACGGCCGCCTGCTCCCACGCTTCTTGCGCGGCAAGGAGAGATAGTTGGCTGAAGCGGTCGAGTCGCCGCGCCTCCTTCTTGCCGATCCTCTCCGCCGGGTCAATGCCGGTGACCTCCCCGGCGATATGGGTCTTTAGCCCCCATTCTTCAGGATCGAAGCAGCCGATCCTGCCGATCCCGCTTTTGCCGGCAAGTAGATTACTCCAGGTATCCGCTACGTTGTTGCCGACCGGATTGACGGTTCCCAATCCGGTGATCACTACTCTTCCAGGCATTCCGTGCTCACTCCTTCTCGACCGCGCTTGCCGTTAGCGCGGCGCGTTCCCGGCGCTTATCTCTTTACCAAGCCGCCGTCGACGTTGATGCTTTGACCGGTAATGGCTTTTGCGGCGTCCGACGCGAGAAACGTTACCAGATGTGCAACGTCCCGCGGGGAAACCATCTCACCGGTCGCCGATTGATTGTTCACATACTCTTTGACGAAATCGCTCGCATCTTCAGTAAGGTCGGTTTGGACGAAGCCCGGATTGACCGTGTTCACGGTGATTCCGCGCCGACCATACTCCGCGGCCAAAGAACGCGTGAGACCTTCCAGTCCCGCTTTCGCGGCGTTGTAGTTTGCCTGACCGGGTAGGCCAACCGAGGCGCCGATGCTTCCAATATTGATGATCCGGCCCCAGTAGCTCTTCATCATGATCCGCACCGCGGCTTGGCAGATGCGAAACGGAACCGTGAGATCGAGGTCGAGCACCTCATCCCACTCATCCTTCATCCGGACCGCCAGAGTATCGCGGGTAGTTCCCGCGTTGTTCACGAGGATGTTGATGCCACCGAAGTGTTCTCGACTTTCCGCGAGAAAGCGCTCGCGGTCTTCGGCCTTGGCAAGGTCGGCCTGGACGGCCATGGGCTTTCGACCGGTCAGTTGGAGCGCCTCCTGCACCGTCTCCCGGGCGCGTTCCTCCTGCGACTTGTAACAAAACGCCACGTCATGTCCCGCCTCTGCAAGAGTTAGCACAATCGCTTTTCCCACGCCGCGGCTGCCGCCGGTTACGAGAGCCACTCGCCGTTGTTTGTTGTCGGCCGCTGTATCTGACATATACAGTATGCTACATGATATGGTCGTGTGCATGCTACCCGCGCCATCGAAACCAAGGAAGGAGCTCTCATGGCTTTACTCGACGGAAAGACCGCACTCATATTCGGGATTGCGAACGAGCGTTCGATCGCCTGGGGTGTGGCGAAACAGCTTCACGCGCAAGGCGCAACGATCGCCCTGTCCTATGCCTCCGAGCCACTCGAGCGCAGAGTGAGGCCGCTCGCGCGGGAGCTGGACGCGAGCTTCGTCGTCCAGTGTGATTTGACGGATGACCACGCGATCTCCGCGCTCTTTGAGCGCGCCCAGGTCGAGCTCGGCGGAATCGACATCCTTATCCATGCCGTGGCCTACGCCCCACGGGACGCACTGTCCGGCAACTTCTCCGACACCAGCCGCGAGGCCTTCCGCGTTGCTATGGACGTGAGCGTCTACACCCTCATTGCTGTAACCCGCAGGGCGCTGCCGCTTATGGGTGCGGGCGCATCTGTTGTGACGCTCACGCACTACGGCGGCCAGAAGGTTGCGAGGAACTACAACGTCATGGGCGTTGCGAAGGCCGCCTTGGAGTCCGCAACCCGCTATCTCGCAGTGGATCTCGGAGAGCGCGGAATCCGGGTCAACGCCATATCCGCCGGGCCTATCCGGACCCTGTCCGCGGCGGGAGTCAGCGGCTTCAAGGAATACTACCGAAGCTTCCCCGAACACGCCCCGCTACACCGTCAGGTTGAGCAGGACGACGTCGGAAACGCCGCCGTCTTCTTGGCAAGCGA
>CAYFQV010000096.1:4652-6289 GCA_964345195.1 uncultured Spirochaetaceae bacterium | reverse complement strand
CTCAAGGACTTCGAGACTCCCTCACGGTGGCGCGCGATTTGGCAAATTGTGAACTCAGCGGTTCCCTACGCGGGAATCGTCGTTCTTATGTACCTCACCATGCAACGGGGATTGCCGGTGTGGGTAACTATCCTCTTGGCAATTCCCGCGGCGGCGTTCTTGGTGCGGATGTTCATCATCTTCCACGACTGCGGCCACGGATCCTTTTTCAAGTCCCAGAAGGCGAATCGCGTGGTCGGGACCATCATGGGGGTGCTGACCTTTACCTCCTTCGGGAACTGGCGCTACGGCCATGGTATCCATCACTCGAGCTCCGGCAACCTGGATCGGCGAACGATCGGGGAAGTGTGGACACTTACCGTGGAGGAGTACAAGGCGAGCCCCTGGTACCGGCGCTTGGCGTATCGGGTGTACCGAAATCCCTTCGTCATGTTCGGCATTGCGCCGCTGTTGCTGTTCGTCGTCTTGCAGCGATTCCCGGACAAGCAGTCGGGAAAGAAGCAGGTGCGCAGCGTCTGGATTACCAACGGCTTCATCGCCGCTATAGTCCTGACCGCGACTCTTACGATCGGGATAGGTCCCTACCTACTGATTCAGATGTCGATCATGTACGTTGCGGGAATGGCGGGCATTTGGCTCTTCTATGTGCAGCATCAGTTCGACCCCGGCTACTGGGAGCGAGCCGAGGAGTGGAACTCCGTCGATGCCGCAATCGAGGGGAGCTCCTACTACAAGTTGCCGAAGCTCCTGCAGTGGTTTACCGGAAACATTGGTCTGCACCATGTGCACCATCTGCGCCCGCGGATTCCCAACTATAATCTTCAGCGTTGCTTGGACAGCATCCCGGAGTTGCAGGTCAAGGACCATCTCACGTTAGGCCAAAGCTTTCGATCGATCTGGATGAACCTCTGGGACGAGGCGAATAAGCGGCTCATCTCATTCCGCGAACTTGATCGAAGGCGCGCCGGAGCGGCATTCACGCAAATTTGACGTCCAAGCTCAGGATTGCAGGCGACACGCGGGGCAATAAACTGGTATTTTCTGCCGGTGATAATGTCGATGCAAGAGAACAATCCCGACGAGCTGGACCGTCTTGCGGTCCAGCGAGCCCTTTCGGGTGACCAGCAAGCGTACCGCGAGCTCTACGAGAGAAACCAGGCGCCGATCCGACGCATTGGCTCCAAGGTGCTGCGGCGCAACGAGGATCTGGACGACTTCGTCCAGGACGTATTTCTCAAGGTCTTTGCCCGCCTACCGTCGTTCCGGGGCACCGGACGCTTTCGTTCCTGGGCGGCCCGGATCGCCTTTACGACCGCGTTCAACACTCGAGCTCGGGGACGACTGGATGAGTTGCTCGATCCGCGGATGCTCAGCAGACTCCCAATGGAGTCCACGCACGAAGGACCCGAGGCCGGGCTCATGGGTCGAGAGATTGTTCAGGCGGTGCGTGGGGCGATCGCGGAGTTGCCGTCTCATTACCGTCGCGTTGTGACCCTGGTTTCCGACTTGCGCTTGAAGTACCAAGAAGCCGCCGACATTACCGACTTGCCGGTGAACACCTTGAAGTCGCATTTCCACCGAGCCAAGGGGCAGATCCGTCGCGCCATGCAGCGCCGTGGATACCTTGACACTTCCGG
>CAYFQV010000096.1:0-4552 GCA_964345195.1 uncultured Spirochaetaceae bacterium | reverse complement strand
CCGGGGTTGTCCCCCGCCACGTACACATCCTCGACCGGGTCGGTCAGGCCGCGGTCGATGACGACCGTGTAGATGCCTTCGTTGACCACTTCCTTCACGATGGGCGTGAGCGGTTCGGACGCGTGAGGTAGTATGACGAGGGCGTCGATCTCTTGAACCATTAGGTCCTCAACGTCACCAACCATGCGCTCGGGAGAGTCGGCGGTTGTCAGCACGAACTCGATGTTCGGGTCCGCTTCCTCCCAATCGGCGATCGCCTTTTCAGACCACCAGACGACGCCGCCGGTCCAGCCGTGGTCGGCGCTTGGAATCGCCACGCCGATCTTGATTTGCTCGGTCGGCCAGTTCGGTTGTTGCGTCACCGCATGCGCATCCATGGCGGAGCCACCGGCGGCCTCCGACTCGGCGCTTGCCGCTTCGCCTTCGGCGTCTCCGGCCTCCTGATCCTGTTGTGGCTGACAGCCGACTATCAGACCGGCCGCGACCACCACTACCAGGGCCACAAGGGCTGTGAAGAGAATCTTGCTCAGCTTCATGTAAGCCTCCTTTGCTATGCTTACCAGTCCACGACGTGGACTATTGTCGCTTGTATTGAAGTGACACCGCCGCAATGATCACCAAACCTCGCACGGCGCCCTGCAAGTAGGGAGACACGCCCATGAGGTTGAGCATGTTGCCGATGATACCGAGAATGATGGCGCCGATGACGGTTCCCCATATGGATGCCACCCCGCCCGAAAGCGGTGTCCCGCCTATTACCACGGATGCGATTGCATCGAGCTCGTAATAGAGTCCCGCGTTCGTGGAGTTGATCGAGTTCAGTCGGGATGAAACCAGAAGGGCCGAGATCGCTACGGCGAAGCCCGTAAGGACGTAGGGGATGAACTTTATCAGTTGCACCTTGATGGCGGAGTAGCGTGCCACTTGCTCGCTGGCCCCGGATGCCAGTAAATATCGACCGAAGCGTGTGTTGTTCAGCAGTAGGTGCGCCAGAACCGCCAAGAACGCGAAAATCCACACGGGGACGGGGATCCCCAGAAAGAGGCTGGCCCCGATATTCGTGTAGCCCGGTACTTCAACGCGGAACACTCCCGCGCCACTGAAGTAGAGTGCGAGTGAGCGGAAAATGGACATGCTCGCCAGGGTTGCGACGAAGGGTGCGATCCGTCCGACCGTAGAGAGAAATCCGTTGAACGCGCCCACGAGTGCGCCGAAGACCATGCCGGTCAGGGCGGCGAGGATCATGGCAACGGGTGCCAGGAACCAGATGAAGTAGTAGTTGAGCGCGAGAACGGTGACACCACCCACAAGCGCGACCATGGAGCCGACCGAGAGGTCGATTCCTTCGGATGCAATAATGAAGGTCATCCCGAGGGCGATAATGCCGAAGTATGAGGACTGCCTGAGCAGGTTGAGTAGGTTTCTCGCGCTGAGGAAGTATGGACTCGCGATCGCCGAGATTACCACCAATACAACAAGGGCAATGAGCGGTGCGTACTTGCTGAAGTCCAGATTCTTCACGTTGTTGAGCTTCATGAACTACCTCTTCTCCAAGAGTTCCGCGGCGTGATACATGATGTGCTCTTCGGTGATCGCATCCCCGGAGAGCTCGCCGGTAATCCGACCGTTCGCCATGACGTAGACTCGCGTCGACATTCCAATGATCTCCTCCATCTCCGAAGAAATCACGAGACAGGAGATCCCTTGATCCGTAAGGGAGCGGATGAATCGATAGAGCTCGGCCTTGGCGTTGACGTCTACGCCGCGGGTGGGCTCATCCAGAATTAGTATCTTCGGGTTGGTGTCCATCCATTTCGCCAGATAGACTTTTTGCTGATTGCCGCCGCTCAAATAGCGGAGCTGGTAGGCCAAGGAGGCCGCGCGGATGTCGAAGGTTCTGATGTATTCGTCCGCCACCTCCCAGGTCTTCTTGCCGTTAATCAATGGTTCCGTGTACTTGTCCAAGGAGATAAGCGTGACATTACTCGGTATGTCGAAGCCGAGGACAATGCCCTTGCCGAGCCGGTCCTCCGAGAGGTAGCCGAGACCGTTGTTAACGGCATCTCGAAGCGAGTGGATCTCCACCTGCCCACCGTTAACTTTGATCGTGCCGCGATCTTTCTTGCGCAGTCCGACGATCGCTTCGGCGGTTTCGGTTCTTCCGGCTCCAACGAGGCCGGCAAAGCCGAGGATTTCGCCCCTCTTGAGGTAGAAGCTCACGTCTTCCATTAGCCCCTCGATTGTTAGGCCTTCGACTTCGAGGACGCGTTCGTCACTCGGAGTAGCCTTCTCAGGGTGCATCTGGTTGAGATCACGGCCTACCATTCGGCGCGCCATCTCATGCTCGCTGAGTTCCTCGTTAGGCGCGAGGACAATCAGTTTGCCGTCGCGAAGCACGAGTACGCGGTCGGTTATGCGGCTCACCTCTTTCAACTTGTGAGAGATAAACACCACGGTCACACCTTGCCGTTTCAGCGATCGAATGAGCTCGAAGAGAACATTGATTTCATGCTCGGTAAGCATGGTGGTCGGCTCATCCATGACCACAATGCGGGAGTCGTGGACGAGCGCCTTGGCGATCTCGACCATCTGCTTCTGCGCGACACTTAGGCTTGCAATCGGGGCGTCCGGGGAGATCTTCTTATCCAGGCGCTCGAGGTGTTCCTGCGCCTTCGCGCGCATCTTTCGTTTGTCCAGCAAGAGCCCACGCTTCGGCTCCGATCCCAAAAAGATGTTCTCGAACACCGTGAGGGTCTCGACCAGATTGAACTCCTGCGGGATCATGGTAATGCCGAGCTGCTTGGCGTCGGCGGGGCTTCGGATTTCCACTTTCTCACCGAGGAGATAGATCTCCCCTTCGGTGGCGCTGTAGATCCCGCTGAGAATCTTCATCAGAGTAGACTTGCCGGCGCCGTTCTCACCGATGATGCCGAAGACCTCGCCGCGTTGGAGCTCGAAGCTCACGTCGTCGAGGACGCGAACTCCGGAGAACTCCTTCGCGACGGAAACGACGCGACACAAGCTGTCGTTGCTAGCGTCAGCCATTGCTTACTGCCTGCCCATATCCTTATCAAAGGCGATGTCCGAGGGGGCGAAGTTCACGCGCTTGACGTATTCCGCGGATTCGGTGGCGCCGAACTCGCGGTCCATGCCGTTGTCTTCCCATTCCACCGAGAGTGGCCCGGTGTAGGCAATGGCGTTGAGCTCTCGAATGATGTAGTCGAAGTTGACGTCTCCGTGGCCAATGGACACGAAGTTCCATCCTCTTCGCGGATCCCCGAATGGAAGGTGGGACCCGAGAATGCCGGAGCGGCCGTCGAGCTTAACCTTGGTATCCTTCATGTGCACGTGGTAGATCCGATCGGGGAAGTCGCGGATAAAGAGCTCCGGGCTCATGCCCTGCCATACGAGGTGGCTCGGATCGAAGTTGAGTCCCAACGTCTTGCGATGCTTGAATACCTCGAAGAGTTTCTGCGTGCTGTAGTAGTCGTAGGCGATCTCTCCGGGGTGCACTTCAAGCCCGAACTTGACGCCGTACTTGTCGAACTCGTCGAATATTGGTGACCACAGATCAACGATTTCCTGATAGCCGGCTTCTACCTGTTCTTCAGACGTGGGCGGGAAGGAGTAAAACCACTTCCAGATCGTGGAACCGGTGAAGCCGGTCACGATGTCGACGCCCATCGCTTTTGCGGCGGCCGGGACATACTTCATTTGTTCAATCGCCCAGGCGCGAATCTTGTCCCCATTGCCGTGGAGCTCTTGCGGTACGAAGGCTGCGATTCTGGGATCGAACGCGTCGGCGACCGCCTGACCGATCACATGCGTCCCGAGGGCCCACCAGCCAAGTCCGTTTTCCTCGAGCAGCTTCTTCTTCCCGTCGACGTAGGCGGGATCGTTCGCTGCCTTGCGAACGTCCAAGTGATCACCCCAGCAGGCGATCTCAATGCCGTCGTAACCGAAGGACTTCGCCTTTCGGCACATTGTTTCGAAGGGCAGGTCCGCCCATTGACCGGTGAAAAGCGTTACGGGTCGTGGCATACGATTTCTCCTTTTGTATTCAGTTCATTACGAGACTTAGAAGTTCACCCAGGCGGCGCCCTGCTTGGAGCTCTCCACGCAGCGGTGAATGAAACGGACTCCCTGTATTCCGTCGTCTATGGTGGGGTAGTCCGCCGTACTCTCTTCCACCAGCTGTCCGGCCTGTTTGCGCGCCACCGCTTGTGCGAAGGTTGTGTAGATGTTCGCGAAGGCCTCGAAGTAGCCCTCCGGGTGTCCGGGAGGAACACGCGAAAGCTCGGTCGCGCGGTCGCTCATGGTCTCGCGGCCACGAGACAGCGTCTTCGTCGGACCGCCGAGCGGCGTAACCGTAAGGTGATTCGGATCTTCCTGTCGGAATTCGAGGCCGCCTTTGGTGCCGAATACGCGAATCCGCAGGGCGTTGTCGTTACCGGCGGCGATTTGACTCACCCAGTAGAGCCCCGTCGCGCCGCCGTCGTATTCGACCAGGATCGATGCGTTGTCGTCCAGTACACGGCCTTCAACGAAGCTG
>CAYFQV010000095.1:1352-12641 GCA_964345195.1 uncultured Spirochaetaceae bacterium | reverse complement strand
CGGGGCGACGAGCTTATGACGATGACCGGGAACCTGCGGACCGGCTGCATCATGACCTAGTCTCAGAACTAGCCTACCTGTCGTGGTAGCGGTGCTCCGTGTACGAGTGGTCGCGTTTCTCGCTGTGTCGGCGGCGGATAGGTCTTAGGGAATGCCGAGGGCATTCGACAGAAGTCCCTGCTACTTGAGGAGAATCCGGGGACGCGAAAGAAGGCCGGCTACTCGCCGCTTTCTAGAAAGCCGTCGAGGCTTTCCTGGTCTTCAGTGTCCGCGTCGGTACTCATGCGAAAGCTACGCGCTTCGCCGGTCTCGTAATCGGAGAGAACAACGGTATCCGATGATGCGACAATGCCGCGGTCTCGCAGATTTGCAAGGACCTGATGCACGAAGGCGGCTCTCGATGATACGTCGAAGGCTTGGACGATGATACGGTTCGCAGGCTCCTTGTAGCGCCGTGCACGTATCCAGCCGTGCTGTGCGGCTTCACGTATGATCAAGTCTCGTGCCGTGCCCTCCGCACCAACTGAGCCACCATGAGACGCATAAAGCTCTTGTATACGATCCTGGGAAAGCCCGAAGGAATCCGGACGATCGATGATAGGGCCAAGATGGTCCTGTCCCGCATCTAAAACCTCTCCTTCCTTCGATATCCAGTACGCCTGAGTTTCCGGCATAGCGATCACCCCATCCCTTGTGGTGAGTTCATCATGGCAAGAAATGCTATTCTCGACAATATGACTGAAACAAGTATTTTCGCTCAGTAGGCCTACTTATCCGGGAAGGTGATTAGCCAGGTTATTCCCGGCTCAGTGAGGAGCTCACTACTGCCGTTGAGATGCCGGCTCAGGCCTTGAACAAGCTCAAGGCCAAATGCGGCTCGTGCTCGTCTCCAGCGCGGATGATGGGATACCGCGCCCATCATCCGCGACGCGGTCTCTATGCGTTTATGGGTGGTAGCCCCGCCAGCGCCATGGCGATTTCTTCTTGCGGATACTCGTAGGCGGCCAGCTTTCCGGCTTGGTAGTCAATGTAAGCCTGCATGTCGAAGTGCCCGTGCCCGCAGAGGTTGAACAGAATCGCTTTGCTCGTCCCCTCTTCTTTGCACCGCAGTGCCTCCTGAACGGCGCCCGCAACGGCATGGTTGGCCTCCGGAGCCGGGACAATACCTTCGGCTCGCGCGAATTGAATCCCGGCGGAAAAGGTCTGCATTTGATCGAAGGACGTGGCTTCGAAGGCCTCGTGTTTCAACAGATGACTGACCAGGGGAGCCATTCCGTGGTAGCGGAGCCCACCGGCGTGAAACCCGGGGGGAACAAAGGTGCTACCGAGGGTGTGCATCTTTACCAGGGGCGTGAGGTGTGCGGTATCCCCGTAATCGTAGGCGTAACGCCCTTTGGTGAGGGTTGGGCATGCCGCGGGCTCGACCGCCACAATGCGCACATCTTGCTCACCCCGGAAACGCCGACCGAGGAAGGGGAAGGCGATGCCGGAGAAGTTCGACCCGCCACCGGTCGCCCCGACGATGATGTCCGGCTGGTCGTTTGCCATATCGAACTGCTCCATAGTCTCTTCACCGATTACGGTTTGATGAAGCAGTACATGATTCAACACGCTTCCAAGGGCGTATTTGGTTGAGGGGTCTTGGGCTGCCACTTCGACGGCTTCCGAGATGGCGATTCCCAAGGAACCGGTAGAGTTCGGATCCTCCGCAAGTATGCTGCGTCCGGAAGCCGTTTCTTGACTCGGGCTCGGTGTCACGGTTGCGCCGTATGCTTCCATGAGCCCTCGACGATACGGCTTTTGGTTATAGCTGACGCGCACCATGTAGACTTTGCATTCCATGTCGAGAAAGGAGCACGCCATGGCCAGAGCCGAACCCCACTGCCCCGCGCCGGTCTCGGTCGAGAGACGAGTGACACCGTCTTGCTTGTTATAGAACGCCTGAGCTACTGCGGTGTTCGGCTTGTGGCTACCCACCGGACTCGAGCCTTCGTATTTGTAGTAGATCCGCGCCGGCGTATCGAGAATTTGCTCGAGACGACGCGCTCGGTACAGCGGCGTTGGGCGCCACTGCCGATAGACATCCCGAATGGGTTGCGGAATATCAATTCGCCGCTCGGTACTCATCTCCTGAGCGATTAACTCGCTTGCAAACAGCGGCTCGAGATCACTCGGGCCCAGTGGTTCCTGAGTTTCCGGATGCAACGGAGGCGGTAACGGTTCGGGAAGATCCGCTTGAATGTTGTACCATGTCTTGGGTATGCGTTCTTCCGGAAGTGGATACTTCACACTGTCCATGTACGCTCCTTATTCGTAACAATCTGCATAATTATGCACACTTTGTGCAAGCGGAAGCGTAGCACGCACGCTGTGGTCGGTCAACGTTTGTGAGGGAGGCGTGTATGATGCTCGGACAGGTCAAGTCTAGACATTGGAGCAGCTCCGATCGTCTAATACGGTCGGTTGAGACCTTGTATGGCTTCCTTCGCCTTCTCCAAATTGAAGTCCACGTATCGACGTGACTTCGCGCGGGACCAATAGGCCACATGAAGACAGTTGAGTACGTCGCACCACTGTAGCGCTTCGGGGTCGTAGGTGGTCATGCCGGCGTAGCCACGCAGAAAGCTGTCCCGGGACTCCGCAGTATTCATATAGTGCTGCCGTTCTCGGAGTATCCAGGCAAGCTCGTACTCTCGCCACCCCAAGCCGGCGGATTCCCAGTCCAAAAGAGCCGTGATCTGACTCTGGGCTACAAGGCAATTGGCGTCGTTCAAGTCTCCGTGGACAAACACGTAGTCCTTCAGCGGTGGCGGATTTGATTCAAGCCAAAGCACTATCTCTTGAAAGCGTTCGTCCCGGATATCTTCCTCACCAAGGAAGCCGTACAAAGCCGACCGTCGGTTCTCCATCCAATCGATGTCTTGACTATGGAGGCGGCCGACGTACTCACCGAGGTCGAAGAGCACCTGTTGCTGGGAGTTCACACGGTAGAGGTCGGAGGACGGGTTTAGTACATCTCGAAGCATGGCGCCGGGACGTGTCTCTAAGGCCAAGAACTCACGCCTGCCTTCCCCGTACCAGAGCACCCGTGGAACCGGGAAGCCGCGTTGGCCGAGAAGTGTCAGCGCTTCACGCTCGTTTGTGAGCGAGTGATAGTGTGTCCGACTAAGCTTCAAGTGAAAGTCGATGGGGCTGCCCTGCCGCGTGCCCTCACAGCGGTATACGCGGTTGACCTCCGCAATCGGGTTACGACGAACATCGCGAAGAACGACGTCTTCAGGTATTGCGTAGCGAGGAGGCTCAGTCATCTACGGAGTGCCTTTTGTCGTGTATCAGTCGAAGTCGGGGATGTTCAAGAACGACGTTACCTCACTACTGAACTCGTAAACTATGTGTATGCCCTCACCGACCGTTTTACCGCGTAGTTCTCGCTCGCGGTCGAGTTCGGTGTAGGAGAGTCGGTCATCCGCGTTTTGACATAGGATCGCATCGCCGTCGAGGTCATCGATCAGGTCTTTGGTGAATTGTTGTACGCGACGAAACAAACGATTGGTCTCAATGAAGAGATTGTGGCGCATCTCCACCATGCGACGGAGAATCTCTTCTTCGTAGGCCTTTGTGTACTCTCCCGCGTTTATTCGGGCAGCTTCGGTGCAGTAGGAGTCCGCCCGACGCCGCACGGTGTTGAACGCGTCGTAGAAGCTGTCTCGTTCAAGGGAGTACTTTACGTCCAAGCGAAGCTTTCGCTCGTTGAAGAGCCCAAGATACTCGGTATCGAAGTGGTGTAGGTACAGCTGAACGGCCTGTACCTCCCGGGCAAAACGCCGGTACTCATACTGCACATCCGCGAGCTGCTTGCGAAGACGCGCAAGTATAGGAAAGGCTTCATCTTCAGTTCCATCGACTTCGTCCGCGCTCGGCTTATCTGCAAAGAGCTCATCACTGTGAAGCCGTTCCTGCTCCAAACGCCCGAGCTCGTCAACCAGCGACTTGCGGTTGAACTCATTTGTGTCCTCATGTAAGCGATTCTGAAGGTTGCGAATTCGCTTCTCTCTTCGCGAGCCCTCTCCCGGATAATCGTGCATGCTGTCTCACCTCGCCCCTAATCTACTCGTAGCGGGTTACCTGCGCAAGGGAGAATGAAAGCGGGAGAATGAAAGCTCAGAACACGGCTTTGAGGCCGCGCTCATAGAGCACACCGGCGGAGCGAAACATGGAGTAGTCCGACTCAATAATGATGACATCATTGCTCAAAGCGATTTCTTTCATTTCTTGCGTGGCGCTCTTTCCCCGCACGAGGAGAATGGTATTTATGTCCGACATAAGCGCGGTTCGCACCGCCTGCACGTTGGCGAGCCCCGTGATCAGCATGACGTGGTCTTCCATCAAGGTCAGCACGTCACTCATGAGGTCGGAGGCAAACGCGAAACGAACCTCCCGCTTTGGATCTTCACCGCTGACAACGCGCCCTTCGGTAATGAGCGCGACCTGATCTATCGTCATGGCATGAATCGTCATCCCTTCGACTACTCCATTCCCTTTGCAATTGTTGTCGCCAATCGTTCCGCCAATAGTCGTCTTTGGCGCACGCTGTATCTCCCGGCGTCTACCGATTCGTGTATGGTTAGCGTAACGGTTCCCTTTTTCGCCCGGCCCTCCTCTTCAACGAGGCGGTACGTGCCGTCCACTGTGAGGGGAACCACTGTTGCGCCGGCTTGGATCGGGAGGAGCATGCTCCCGGAACGGAAAACGCCCATGCGACGACTTCGACTCCGTGTTCCCTCCGGAAATATGACTATCGGCTTGCCGTTTCGAACTTTTTCAGCACCACGCAACATGACTTCTCGAGCTTTCCGGGCGTGTGCTCGCTCAATCGTAACGCAGTGGAGAGCCTTCAGCCAGGCGTTGAAAAGCGGCAGCCGAGAGACCTCCTTCTTAGCGATGAAGCCAATACGCATGGGAATCGCCGCTTCTATCAGCGCAATATCGACGAGTCCTTGGTGGTTGGCGACAAAGCAAACCTTTCGCGTTCTGGGCACGTGTTCCCGCCCACGGACGATCACACGTACACCGAAGATCGCGAAGATGTGTCGTACATACGCGCCGATACTGTGACTAACGAAGCGTTCTTCGCCCCG
Organism: uncultured Spirochaetaceae bacterium; assembly: GCA_964345195.1. GTDB lineage: Bacteria > Spirochaetota > Spirochaetia > DSM-27196 > PWMO01 > CAYFQV01. The sequence goes on along the minus strand of CAYFQV010000095.1, from coordinate 7,503 downwards.
CTCATCACCGAGAACATGCAGGATGAGGATCGGCACGAAAAGCACATAGGTAAATGCAAAGCTAATCCAGAAATAGAGCGCAACCGCAATCGACCCCATTGGCTTTCATTCTCTTACACTTATGATAATGAACAGGGAGCGCTTCGTCACGCCTTGCACACGGCCGGCATGGCGACGAACAAGGGACTATCATTGTGGGTAACAACCGATAAGGTCGGAAGAACCGGGGGAGCTGACCATGAGAGTGCTGGCGGTGTATAACCTTAAGGGGGGTGTCGGAAAGACCGCTGCAGCGGTGAATCTGGCACACCTCAGTGCTGATGAGGGACGCAAGACGCTCTTGGTCGACCTAGACCCGCAAGCCGCCGCGTCGTTCTACCTCGGCGTTGCACCCGCGGTGCCGTGGAGCTCGAAGCGGCTTGCCAAGGGGGGGAAGCCGCTTCGGCGGGCCATTGTATCCACAGACTATCCGAATCTGGATGTGCTCCCCGCATCCATCACGCTGCGAACGTTGGCCGTGGTATTGGATGATCTAAAACACCCCCGGCGTCGCTTGAAGAGTGCCCTCGACGATGTTGCGGATAACTACGACCTGGCGGTACTCGACGCACCGGCCGGTATCGATTTGGTAGCGGAGAACGTGTTCCGTGCGGCGGAGCTCGTTCTCGTGCCGGTGGTACCCACGACGCTCTCGGTACACACCCTCGAGCAGCTTGATCAATTCCTCGCGGACAAGAGCTTCCACAAGGGCGTGCTGTGTCCCTTCCTGTCCATGGTTGATCGGCGGAAGAGTCTCCACCTACAGACTATGGAGCATCTGCGAACAGAGCGCTCGGACTTGCTACAATCGGTTATTCCATTTTCATCGGAGGTAGAAAAGATGGGGCTTGGGCCCGCACCACTCACGGCGCATCACAAAGGGAGCCGATCCGGCCGAGCGTTCCTCCGCTTCTGGGAGGAAGTGCGCGATCTTGTGGACCGAAAAGCTTCGACAACTTCCTAAAACCCAAGGGCTGCGGGGCAGGAGCCGTGGTCGGGCGACTCCCGCTTCCGGCGGCGCTCCGTGAGTTGTGGATTCCCGATAAAGCTTTGTCGCTAAATCTCTTCCGTTTTGAAGCTAACTCCAAGAAACTGAGACACGCTCGTACCCATATCGGACAGGTCCCCCGGATCCGAGCTGTCTTCGAGGAGCAGTTTTCCCTTGTCCGTTTCGAGAAACAGTCGAAAGAAGGTGTTTCGGCGTTGCATCATTTGAGAGAAGACCCCGCTCCGCTGAAGGTCTCGAACGTGATCCGCGCGTCCCTTGATGAGCCGCACTGTTTGAAAGACCACGCCGGTAACCTGCGAGAAGGGCAGCTCATCATCCTGAAGGCGCTTAAGCAAGAGCTGTTTTCTGAAGCGGACAAGCTTATCCCGTCGTGAAAAGACAGTTTCTTGTTGCCAACTCGCAACACCAAGCGAAACCAGCACCAAAATGAAGTAGAAGATCGTCCCTCCAATGTTGGTGCCACTCAAGCCCTCTTGCCAGTCGAAACCCAAGATAAAGCCGCCCAGAAGCAATACCGCAACGGCAAGGAAGAGAAGTCGCCGTGCCGGGTTGGATCTGAGAACAAAGGTATCCTCATCTCCCCGCGCGACGTAGCGATTTCGTACTGAAATCAAGATCGTACTCCTTCACCCTGCCGGAGTTAATCGTTGGGCGGATTGTGACAGGCTATCTTGTGTCCGTCACGATCCTTCTCCAATTGTGGAATGACCTTGTCACATATGTCGATGCGGTAGGGGCAGCGCGGATGAAACGTACAACCGGACGGAGGGCTCACCGGACTTGGCACATCACCTTCTAGGATGATCTCTTCGGACTTGTAGTCCGGATCCGCGACGGGTACCGCCGAGAGCAAGGATATTGTGTACGGATGCCGCGGGTTTGCATAAAGCTGTCTGCTGTCCGCCGTTTCAACAACCTTCCCGAGATACATGACCGAGACTCGATCTGAAACGTACTGCACGACGCTCAGGTCATGTGCAATAAAGATATAGGTAAGGTCGAAATCGTCCTGCAGCGAGATCAGAAGGTTCAGGATCTGCGCCTGAATCGAAACGTCTAGAGCGCTCACCGGTTCATCACAGATGATGAGTGACGGCGTGAGGGCAAGCGCCCGGGCAATGCCGATGCGCTGCCGCTGGCCTCCGGAGAACTCGTGGGGATAGCGGTTCGCCGCATGCGAGGGTAAGCCCACCTTATCCAAGAGCTGCATGACCCATTTCTCGAGATTAGCGCCTCTGTGGGTTCCGAACTCGTAGGGACCCTCGCCGACAATATCCTTGACGACCATTTGTGGATTCAGGGAAGCCCATGGATCCTGGAACACCATCTGGATTTGCCGACGGGCATCTTTCAGACGCTGAGGGGACATGGACAGAATATCCATATCCGCTGCAAGGTCCTGGACCTGCTGTTGTTTTTGTGTAAGTGTTCGCCGCAACTCTCGAGCTTCCGGCGACCGGCGCAGCTTCACTGAGCCGTCGGCGTCTATCTCGGCGAGCCGAGATTCCAGACCGGCTATCTGCTCATCCACGGCGTTGATATCCTGAACTCTCTGTTCCTCCGGATTTACAAAGATGCGACCGGCCTCGGGCTCATACAGTCGCGCCACACAGCGACCAAGTGTCGTCTTGCCGCAGCCCGACTCGCCGACGAGTCCCAGAGTTTCACCCTTGTTCAGCGTCAAATCGACGTCGTCGACGGCCTTCAGCGTGAGGCTCTTTCGAGAGAACGCCCCGGCTTTCACGGGGAAGTATTTCTTCAGTCCTTGAACGCGCAAAAGTTCGTGGCTCACGGACACTATCTCCTGTTCTGCTTTGCGAGTTTCTGCATGCGTTTGACTTCTTGATACGCCGGTGTCTCCCGAACTTCATCGCTGTAGAGGTAGCACCGGACCTGCCGGCCCTCCTCGATCTCCACAAGCGCAGGCTCGGCATCCCAGCACTTTTTCATGACCTTGGGACATCTCGGCGCGAAGCGGCACCCGGTCGGAAAGTTGCGATGGTCCGGCAGGCTGCCGGGAATGGTGTTCAGAAGACGTCTCGACCCGTCGTCCCTCTCTTTCAACTCACCCAGTACCGGTACCGAGCCCATCAAGCCTTGCGTGTATGGATGCAAGGGCTTCTTGAACAACTCCCGCACCGGCGCTTGCTCAACGACGACTCCGGCGTACATGACCATTACCCTATCGGAGAAGCTCGCGATCACCGCGAGGTCATGAGTAATGAACATGATCGACGTCTCCTTTTGCTCTTTGAGAGAGCGCATGAGACGGAGGATCTGTGCTTGAATCGTTACGTCGAGAGCGGTCGTCGGCTCATCCGCAATCATGACATCCGGCTCGCATGCCATGGCCATGGCGATCATGACCCGCTGTCGCAGGCCGCCGGAGAGTTGAAAGGGGAACTCTCCTACCCGCTCTTCGGGATCGGATATGCCCACCGTATCGAGGAGTCGGACGCTCTCTTCGAGAGCCTGTTCCTCGTTCATATCTCGATGAAGCATGAGTGACTCCGAAATCTGGTATCCGACGGTGAAAACGGGATTCAAGGAGGTCATTGGTTCTTGAAAGATCATGGAGATGTGATTTCCGCGAATCCGGCGCATCTCCGACTCCGATAGTTTGAGTGTGTTCCGACCTTCAAGATAAATTTCACCGGCGACGATCTTACCGGGAGGATCCGGGACCAGCCGCATGATGGACATGGAGGTCTGGGACTTACCGCAACCCGACTCACCGACGATCCCGAGGGTCTCGCCCCGTTTTAGGTAGAAGTCCACGCCGTCGACGGCCCGAACGACGTAGTCGTGCATATAAAAGTACGTTCGAAGGTTGTTCACTTCGAGGATCTTATCGCTCATAGTGCCTCAGTTGCTGCCGTGGTTTCTGTGTCAATTCTTACTCTTCGGATCGACTGAATCGCGGATCCCATCGCCGAAAAAGTTCCAGGCGAGGATGGCCAAGAAGATTGTAAAGCCGGGTATGAGGATCCACGGAAAGTCTCTTACGACGCGGTGATTACGGGCAACCGAGAGCATGAGTCCCCAGCTTGACTGCGGTTCAGTGATACCGAGGCCAAGAAGGCTCAAGGCCGACTCACCCAGGATGTACTGCGGAATGAGAATGGTCGACTGAACAATCACGTACGAGAAGGTATTGGGTAGAATATGCTTGCGGATAATTTTCCAGTGGGATAGCCCCATGGTGCGAGCACTCAAGACAAAATCCTCGGACTTGAGTGACAGAACCATTCCGCGGATAACCCGCGCCACCGTAGCCCAACCGATTGTCGAGAGAATGACAATAATCAGCATGTATATCTGTATCGATGTCAGATTCGATGGAAATGCGGAACGCAACGCGAAGAGTAAGTAAAGACTGGGTATTGCAATGATAACTTCCGTCAGTCGCATGAGAACGTTGTCTACCGCCCCACCGGCGTATCCCGCGATCCCGCCGATAGCCAGCCCGATGACGAAGGTGATTGCCGCACCGAGTAGACCGACGGTCAACGAGATGCGCGAGCCGTGCATGAGACGGGAGACCATGTCACGTCCGAGGCGGTCTGTTCCAAGAGCGAAGTATCCGCCGGTCGTGGATGTGACTAGATGTATACGCGACTCGAACAATCCGAGAAATCGGTACGGCACCCCTTCATTGAAGAGTTCTATGAAGTTCTTGTTCCCCTTCACCAGCAGCACTTCTTCCGGACTCTCTTCACCATCCACAACACGTGTTCCGACTTGCACTCGCATGCGTGCATCCGGATCGCTCGACCGCTCGAGCTCATCAATCTGCCTGCCCAAACGTTGCAGAATAGGCGAGTCGTCGGGAATCGTATAGTGCGACCTGACGGCGTCAATAATCGTATCCTTCCGCTCAACGGGATCCCGGGAGATTGATACCTCTCGCATCTGAAGAATTCGAGAGGAAGCCGGGATCGTGACCACACGCAGGCTTCGCGGCGGAATAATCCCGTACTCCTTACGTGAAACGCTGGTCATGAGCCGCTCGAAAGTATACGGCCGGAGTTCTCGCCCATCCTCTCCTTCGTAGAACCAGTTGACGTTTGTCGGAGGATGGTAAGACTTCTTCTTATTGGTCCATGTCATGGTGTAAGGCGACAAGAAATCCGCCAGTAGTGCAACCAAGTAGAGCACCAGGAGGATAGCCAAGCCCACTTTCCCGAGATTGTGCTTTCGGAAACGTCGCAGATAGATCTGCCACATGGACTCGCTGTGCTCGGTGATCGTTTGCTTTATTTCAGGATAGCCCTGATCGTCAGTATTCTGCGGCTGGGCGTTTGTGTCCGTGGGATTCTGGGGCCCGTATCCCGGGCCGGACGCGCCGGAGATGCCAGACATTAGCCTACCCTCACTCGGGGATCCGTGACTGCAAGAAGAATATCGGCCAGGAGATTACCGATAACCAATAGAATGACGCCGTAGATGAGGCTTCCCATGACCAGGTATTGGTCTTGGGCCAGTAGCGCCTCGAGAATCAAGCGACCGAGGCCCGGCCAGGCAATGACGTTCTCGACAAGCGCGGCGCCGGACATGATGGCGCCGATTTGGAAGCCAAGGATCGTAATCATGGGGTTGATCGCGTTCCGAAGTGCGTGGCGATAGACAACCTTGCGCTCATTCTGGCCCTTTGCGCGCGCGGTAATGATGTACTGTTGATTGAGCACGCTGAGCATGCTCGAGCGCATGATACGGGTCAGCCCGGCCATGGCGCTGGTGCCGAGCACCACCGCGGGCAAAATGAGGTGCTTAAGTAAGTCCCAAGCTTTTGCAAGAAGTCCGAGCTCTTGGAAGTTCGAGCTTGTCATACCACCTATAGGTAACCAGTTACCCGTCGTAGCAATGATGTACAACAGCAAGAAGGCCAGAAAGAAGTTTGGAATAGCAAGGCCAATGAAGGCAGCTACTGAGATAGTCTGGTCCTGCCACTTGTACTGCCGAGTAGCGGCGATCACGCCGAATGGAATGCTGGCTCCCCATGCGACGATGAGAGCCGTCAGGGACAACATGATGGTTGCTGCAGCCCTCTGTTGTACGAGCGCGAACACCGGCGCCTTGTATATCTGTGAGAAGCCGAACTCA
>CAYFQV010000095.1:0-1252 GCA_964345195.1 uncultured Spirochaetaceae bacterium | reverse complement strand
CTGTTGTACGAGCGCGAACACCGGCGCCTTGTATATCTGTGAGAAGCCGAACTCACCTTGAAGAGCGTTCCAGAGGTAGAGAAAGAACTGGACGTACCACGGTTCGTCCAAGCCAAACTGCGCCCTGAACTTTTCGAGCTCCGCGGGATTGATGTCCGGGTTTAGTCGCATTTGGTCGAACACGTCACCCGGGGCGAGTTGCAGCAGAGCGAAACCGATTGCGATCACAATGATCAGCGTGGGAATCATATGGACGAGCCGTCGCAAAATAAAGCGAAGCATGGCGGGGCTCAGCCATATCAGTCTCACGAGCCACATGGCGAACTCGACGAGCACCAGGGCGAAAAACCAGCCTACGCCGGCGAGCCCGATCAACAGTGCAAGAAACACTGCGTCGAGTGCAAAGGTATAACGCCAATTAAGCGTGCGTAGCATTCTTCCTTCCTAGCGTGAAGATATCAAATAGGAAAAAGGTTTTCGGAGGAGAGACGGACGGCCCGAAGGCCGTCCGCCGATCACGCAGATTCACCAGCTGCGTCGTTTACTACTCTTGGTAGACCCAAATCAAGTTGTGCAGCGCGCCGTAGCCGTCTACGGGTTGCGGCTTAATGTTGGCCCAGCCGTCCATCCATGCGTGCATGATTGCAGCGTTGTAGGTGTAAACCCAGGGCACATTCTCGATCCAGATCTCCTGAATCTTCTGCCAGCCGGCGAAGCGTTCCTGCTCGTCCGTGGTGAAGTTCGCCTCACCCCAGGCTTCATCGACCTCTTGTTCCCACTCGCGGCGGGGCTCTTCTTGGTTCGGCTCGATCATGTGCAGGTTGCCGTCGGACGGATATACGTTTGCTCCGCTGATCGGATCAATGGACCCAGTGAGCCCGATCAGGATCAGCTCCCAGTCAAAACTGGAAACCAACTTGCCGACCAAGGAGTTGAAGTCCTCCGGGCGGAAGTTAATCTCAATACCGACACTGGCAGCCTCTTGGGCGAACTGCTCACCAATGGCCTCCCGCACTCGGTTCCCCGAGTTCGTGTTCAGCTCCAGCGAGATCTTGTTGCCGTCCGGATCTTCCCGGAAGCCGTCACCGTCCCGGTCGACGTAGTCGATGGAATCCAGGATTTCACGGGCCCGCTCGGGATTGTACTTGTAGGCAATATCCTCGGCGCCCTCCCAGTAGTAGGGAGAGTACGGCGGAATGAAGGAGTACTGAGGATAGCCGAATCCGAAGGCAATGTTGTCGATGATCGTCTG
>CAYFQV010000094.1:7431-12699 GCA_964345195.1 uncultured Spirochaetaceae bacterium | reverse complement strand
AGCGGGTCGTAGTATGTGGCAGTCTCAACGCTATCGTCCGGTTCGAAGCCGTCGGCACTGAGCGTCGTTCCACCCAAAATCGGCCCGAACATGCTCGTTGCCGCCTCACCGACCGCCCACCAGTAGGAACCGGTGCTCGTGAAGGTCTCCGTTGTGCCGTCGTCCTGAGTGACGTCGAAGTTGCTCTCCTGTGCGGTGAAGGAGTGCCCCGCCGCCATGGCCATGTCCATCAGGAAGACCTCCACGCCGCCGCTCCCATTGTCCTGCAGCCAATACATGACGTCGCTCGCGGTCGAGGTCCCGACGGCTTCCTGTAGTTCGCTATTGAGGTTGGAAACACTGCCGTTCGCGCCGCTTATGTTCTCAATGGGTACGGCCCCGCCGAAAGTGAGATCCGGGAAGCGCAGATAGTAGACCTCCGTTGCGTCGTAGCTCGTTGCCTCACTGAAGCCGGTAACGGCGCCCGTCTCGGCGTCGTTGTCGGCGGTGTACCAGACCGGCTCGCCGACTTCGTCCAGATCCAGAAGCGCGTGGATTCCCCCGAGAGGACCGGCGTAGAGCACGCCGAAGTTTAGCGCAGCCGCTTTAGCCGTGAAGGTTTCGGTCTCCGTACTCGTGTCGTAGTCGAAGTAGAGATCCGCACTCGTCGGCCAGTTCGCGGTATCGGCGTAGTGGCCGAGGAACTCCTGAGGACCGCTGAAATCCATGAAGTCGACGGGAAAGTACGCCGGCGTTTCGTTCTCTATGGAGTCCGCGATCTCGATAGCGGTGTTCTCGGCAAACTTCATACCGTTTGTAATGTCGGACCACAGCACGTCGACCTCGTTCCAGAACGGGTTTTGCTGATCAAGGAAGAAATCCGTTCCGCTCCGTTTCGCGATTTCGCTCAGCGCAGCGACGTAGCTTGCCGTTCCGTCGAGCATTTCCTGCCGTGCGTCGTCGATCGCCGCCTGGGCCTCGGCACCCTCACTCAAGAATGAGCCCGCGAAGGGTCCTTCGCTGGGATAGTCGAAGGTGACGTCAAAGTAGCCGCCGTCTTCGGAGGAGCCGTCCTCCACCCAGGAGATCTCTATGTAGTTGTTCCAGTAATCCTGGAGGGCTAGTGTGTAGTCCGTGGCAACACTCAGGTGAGCGAAGGACTTCATGAAGTGCAACTGCGCCTGCATGAGCTGCGCTTCCGCCTTCCCGATCGTCACCTCCAGCGCCTGGTCAAGACTGTTGTCGTTGTTTGAGTCAATCGCGGGCCATCCGTGGTTGATTGCATCTTCCTCGTTGCCAAAGAGGTCGTACATATCCCAGGTGAGGGTGAACGTCGTCGAGTTGCTCACGTCGTTCAACAGGCCGATCGTTGCGCCGAGTCGGTCGTTGATCTCCGCCGCGGCCAGGCCGGCAATCGCATTTAAGTTCCCGTTGTCGGACATCATGTTCTCGGCCAAAGCAACGGCCCGCTCCTCCATGGTCACGTAGCCGTCGTCGTTCATGTCCGTGGCGCCGTCCACCGCCGGCCAGAAGTGCTCGTATCCATCTATGGTGACCAACTCGAGCCACTGCTCACTGAAGGCCGCCCCCATGGTCTGCGGATAATCGCTTAAGCCGAGGGTATCCACGGCAAAGGTTTGGACGTCCTGATCAACGGTGATCGCAGCCATGTTCATCATGGAGTAGCCGAGGATGGCCGGCATGTACTGCGGATCCGCGTCTACGGCGTTGCTGAAGGCGTTAAAGGCAAGGTCAGGCTGTCCGTTCTCCAAATAGGATAATCCGTCGTAGAAGTACACGACCGCCTGAGACTCGGCGTCCTGTACGTCGACCGTCATTTCGGCGCGTATGCTATCGTCTCCAGAGGCCGTTGCGGTAATCGTGGCAGTGCCGACGCCTACTGCTTCTACTACGCCGGAGGCATCTACCTTCGCGACGCTCGGATTAGCGGATTCAAAATCAACCCCACGCTGCGTCGTATCCGACGGCGTGTACACAACCGACAGTGGGAAGGAAGAGCCTACCGCCGTGGTCTTGGTAATCGGCTCGAGCGCAATGCTCTCAAGGTCAACCGCGTCACCGACAACGGTAACGGTTATGGTATCTGCAATTCCGGAGCTCGGCGTGGCGGTGACCTGAGCGCTTCCGGCCGCGACGCCGGTAATGGTGCCGGTATCGACGGTTACAACGCTCGGGTCATTCGAGGACCAACTCACCGTGACACCGCCGTCCCCGGATACAACACGATATCCGAGCGTCGGCGTCTCTCCGACAACGATTGTGAGATCTTGATCATCCGAGATTATCAGTCCGCCGGGGGCGTCGGTAATCTCAACTTGCGTACCGACACTGGTTGCGGAAACCTGGATCTCCTGGGTCTCGGAGGCAGTGTCGGCGCCGTCGTTTACGGTCAGCCGTACCAGGTAGCTACCCGCCGCGTCGACGGTCAGTGTAGCCTTCTCTTGGAGCGCGTTCTGGATAGATGTCGCGGAGTTTGCGGGGGCACTAACGAGCTCCCACAGAAACGACAGGGCGTCTTCGTCCTGGTCGGTACTCCGTTCCGCGCTCAGCCGGACGGTGTCGTCGACCGCCGGTTCTTGCGGTGAGAAGTCGATGATCGCCACCGGAGCGGTATTCGGCTCCTCCCCATCATCATCATCGTCGTCGCCGCCGCCACCCAGGGTACCAAACGGACACCCCGACATGATAAGCGCAGCAGCAATCACACCCGCTATAAGGGCGCTCCGTCTCCACATCTTCTTCATTTTTTCTCCCTCCTGCCGGCCTGCAACTGCTCGTTTCTGCATCCAGATCAGTATTCACGCCGGTGGCAAAGCTTACCATTTTAATTAGGTGCTCCGACGCGGTAATATAACTAATATTTATTATAGCACAGACCGACGAGATGCCAATTATAATGTCAATTGTTGTGACGATTTTATTTCTTACTATTTTTATTGACTATATTTCTGTGTTGACTTTCGTGAATGGAAGCGCCAAGCTTGGGCATGTATCGAGGCCGCCACTGATGCGCCATCCGCAGCGTGTGCTGCTCTTCGCGCTCTGCCTGCTCAGCTTTCTTAGCCATACCATGACGGCGGATACGGACCAGCTCAGGCTCGGCATTTCTACCGGCGTCGCGGTATCCTATCTGCGCGCACCGGATGCTGACGCGTCGCTGGAAACCCTGCTTACCGCCGCCCCCCTGTTGAATCTGTATGCCGAGAACGTGGAACTGTCGTGTGAAGCTCGCATAGCGGGCTCACATATCTCCGGGCAGGCTCTTCCTGTTTCCGGCGGTTTCATTTCCGTCCCCTCGAGCGGCACCGAAACGGCGTCGCTGTGGCGCAGTGGTGACCTTGAACTGCGAACACCCCGCTTATCGAACTGCCGACTCTCGCTTTTCCCCCATCCCGCGGTAACAATATCCGCCGGGCGTTACCGCTATACGCCCGGGGCGGGTGAGCTCTTCACAGCCTTAGACCTGTTTACATCAATGAATCCGGACGATCTCCTCCCCTTCGACAATACGGCAAAAACGGCGCCGTCCGCCCTGCTGCAGAGTACGCTGTTTCTACGCAACGGTTATGTGACGCTATCCGCGCAACCCTGGAAGCCGCCGAGAGAGGCCCCCCTACCCAGCTCTCCCTGGTTTCCGCGCAACTACATCCCGGAGGAGATCCCCCTCGAATCCGTACTCAATGCCCCACTAAGCTTCACCCGCCGTAAAGTCGAGCTCCAAGCGCCGGGAACGCAGGTATTCGATGATCCCGGCAACCAGGAGCCGTCTCTCGCCTCCCGCCTCATGTCCACGGCCCGGCGCGGCTCGTATGCAATCGAGCTCGGCGCATCCTTAGCCCATGCCGACGCGGGCCTGCTGCTGTATCACGGATGGGACAACAGGATGATTCTTCGACCGCGCATCTTCGTTGATCTGCAGGACCAGGAGTACAGTGTCGTCCTTGAACCCCTGGTCTCGCGATTCACGGGTCTTGGCGGAACGGTGACGAGCGTTTTCGGGAGCTTCCGTGCCTGGGCGGACAGCCTCTGGAGCTTTAATCGCAAGTTCGTCGAGCGGCACTACGTGGCGCCGGAGGGGGGAAGATTTCAGTTGCTGGCCACGACAGGAGAGTATCCCGGTCTGGACCTAACGACGGGGCTGAGCCGACAGTGGCCGTGGCGGAGCCTGGTGAGCTTCGTGGAGTATACCGGGAGTTTTGCGCTGGTGCAGGAACCGACCTACCCCATGGCCGAGAGCTACCTCAGCCACACGCTCACCCTTGGGCTTCATGGGCGCTTTCTCGACCATAGGTTCCGTCCGCAGCTGGTCGGCATAACGTCCCTGAACGACGGAAGCTCCGTCGTGCTTGCGAGCATCCGGTACGCGCTGTTACACAGCATGGAGATCGTGGCCGCGGGAGCGGCGCCCCTTGGAGCGAGCGACACGGAGCTCGGTCAGTTCCGCGGCTACGTGCCGATCACCCTTTCACTCATCCGACACTTTTGACCGGCGCGGCCGGGCAGCATTACGCGGTCACCGCAGCGCCGCGCGGTTGAAGTTGCGATCGGGAATGTCGTCCACGAGGGTGAACTCCTCTACGAAGAGTGTGCTCGTGCTTTCCTCGCTGAGCTTGCTCATGGTCGCGATCTTCGGGTAGACGTTGCCGCCTCGGGTCAACGTCGACTCAACGCGGTACCGTTTTGACGGCTCTCCGCGTGTATCCACGCCGCCGGCGAGTGCGTCCACGCCGCTGTAGTACTCGATCTGTCGAACCAACTCGGTCTCGGCATCTATCCAGTATACTCTGCCGGGATACGCGGCGCGGCGTCCGCCGCCGGTGGCGACAAGCACGCGCATCTCTCGGCCGTCCAGGCGCCGGCGCGCCGCCTCTCGAAGCTCGTAGGACTGGATGTCGATCCCGGTGAAATCCTGCACGGTGAAGTCGGAGCCGAATAGCTCTTCGTTCGCACCGGAGTCGGCAATGCGGCGCACCCCCGTGGAGCTTGCCGTCCAGCGCGCCTGGTTTCCGCGAGCGTCGGTAACGCTGAGAAAGCGCATACGGTCGAGGAACGGCGGGTCCACTATTTGGGCAAAGATCTTTCGCTCTCCACCGGAGCTCCCGGACGCGCCGGACGCGTCGGACGCGCCGGGCACCTGCTGCTCGACGAGTATGAGGATGCTTCGCTCCTTTCGGCGACCCTGTTCATCAATCGTGAGACGCGCCCGGATCTCCGCGGTGGTCTCCTGTCCGAATATGGCGGCGCTGTCGAGGAGATCCGCAGGCTCCG
>CAYFQV010000094.1:0-7331 GCA_964345195.1 uncultured Spirochaetaceae bacterium | reverse complement strand
CTTCGCGACGCTCGGCGAAGCGCCGATAGCTCAGGGTGAAATACAAGGCATCGTCATTTCCGACGCCCAACAGCAGAACGGCACCAAACAGCATGGTGAGTGTCAGATGGGCGCCGAGCCAACCGGCAAGGCCGAAATAGGCGACCAACGCGAGCAGCGGGGGCAGCAGAATGCCGGCGACCGACCGGCGCGACCGCAGCACCACGGCCAGGGCGAGGGCGGCGGCAGCCAAGAACAAGCCGATCGACCCGAAGAGGCTGCGCAGACTGCGCTCCTTCGCCCGAATGCGATACAGCGACGGCCCGAGGAGGCTTGCTTGAGCCTCGGGAAGCTCCGAGCCAACGATAGCCTCCACATTCGCCCGAAGCCGGGCAAGCTCTTCCCCCGCTTCGGAGAGGGCCATGTCCGGGTCACTAAACCACAGAAAGTAGCGCAGGCGTCTCCATTCGGGATCAATGAGTGAGCCGATGCGCAGGGTCTGCTCACCCTGTTCCAGGGTTTCCAGCGCTTCCGCGAGTTGCCGTTCACTCTCGGGCATGGGGGAGTTTGGTGGGACGGAGTCGGCCGCCCCAACAAGAGTCGCGTGCGTGTGCTTCACAAACGGCACAATTGATACCACCTCCGCAATCTCCGGACTGCGTTGCAGACGCCGCGCGACGCGCTCCGCCCCGGCGAATCGTGCGGGATCAACAAAGCCGTACACTCCACCGCTGTCTATCACGAGTTGGAGCTGTTCGACTCCGCCGCTGTGCGCGGTATAGCGCTGCATTCGCGCGTGGAGCTCGCTGCCGGACGTAACGCCGGCGGCGGCGCGATAGTCCACTCCGATTCCGACTGCGCCAAGGCCCATGATAAGAGTGCCGCCGACGATCGCCCACATCGCAGCACCGACGGCTTTTCTTGACGCCTTCCGACCCGCCGCAACGCGGCCTAGCAGACGCTCCCAGGGCCGCGATTCCGGAGTCGGCAAGCGCGCCGCTACCCATGGCAGAACCACCAGAGACGACGCGGCGGCGGCAAGAACCCCGAGAATAACCAAACCGGCGAGCGTGTGAAGCTGCGGCTCGGGACTGATGAAAAGACTCGCCATCCCGAGCACGGTAGTCCCGGAGGCGCCGAACACCACCGGGCCGATCTGCCGAAGCAGCTCGCCGTGACTCGCCCGGCGAACACAAAAGACCCGAAGCACGTGGAAGACATAGGTCGTCGCGAGGATCAGAACCATAATCGGCGCGAGTGAAGTGGTCGGACTAAGGCTGATACCGAATACCGGGAACGCACCGAGAAGCCAGAACGCCGGCAGGACTCCCGCAGCGGAGGCCGACAAGCCCCAGGAGAACGCACCAAAGAAGAAGAGGTTGAGCCCGAATATCAAGGTCACCGCCAGAGAGGCCAAGAAGAAGAACTCCCCCACCACCTGTCGCGCAACCAGGACGTCCACGACGGAGTCTCCGTAGGCAAAGACCGCCGGATCCTCAGCCACCGTGGGATGATCCAAGACGGCGGATGCAACAGCTCGGGCTGCGGCGTTCGTCTCCGGGAGTACATAGACGAATTGCCCCCGAGCTTCGGCGCTAATGAAGAGACGCTCGTAGAGCGGCTGCCGTGAGAGCGTGCGCCGCAGACGCTCGGCGCTGTAGTTGTCCGGGTCTACCAGAGGGACGCGCTCGATCACGCCTTCATTGTTCCGGACGTCCTGCACCGTCGGCAGCGCGTGCACAGACAGCACACCCTCAATTTCCTGAAGGCCGTTCACCACACGTCCGACACGGCCCATGGCGTCCGCCGCGAATGGATCCGAGGCCTCCACAACGACCAGAAGATAGCTTGCACCGTGGAAGTGACGAAGAGCCTCGCTCTCGGCTTGCACGTAGGGATCGCTCTCGGGGAGGTAGAACTGTGCCGACCGCCCGGACTCAACGCTCGGTACCAGGAGCGCCGCTGCCACGGTAAGCGCCACCGCCACTAACAGCCCCGTTACCGGCACCGCTTTGGACACGCGCCACGCCGAGCCGGCTTCATCGACACGTAGATTCCGGCGCCCTGCTGCCATCTCACACCTTCCGAATAATGCCCACGAACGCAGCGGCCGGCCCCGGAATGACCTCGTCCACCATCCATCCCGTCCCCTTGACGAGCTCCTGCATCTCCTCGGGAGACACCAGGAGATAATCAAACCAGGGACCAATGACACGTTTGTAGCGGATACGAATGCGCAACTGCCCGCCCATCCGGTCCCTGCGACGATTACGCTCCTGATAGCTCATGTGGTCCGGGTCCGCGCCCACGTAGGGATTGAAACTCTCGGCAATGATCCGTGAACCACTCCCGGACGACCCGGCGCTCGCCGCGGCGTCGCCCATGAGGCCGTGCAGGTCGCGCAGGCGCTCACGGCAGGAACTGCGGTCGTGGAAGAGTCCGAAGTTGTTCCCCAAGAGAAGCAGGGTGTCAATGCGCCCGAAACTTTGATCAATGTCGAACAGACCGGCCAAGCGGGCATCATTCAAGCCCCGCAACTGCGCAACTCGAACGGCGCCGGGTGAGTTGTCCAGGGGAAGCACATTGTAACCGCGGCTTTGCAGATAGATGGAGTGGCGCCCGGCACCGCAGCCGACGTCCGCCACGCGCCCCGCGGCGAAACCGAGGGCTCGCTGTTCGTAGGCCGGCCATTCGTCGTACGTGCTGAAGTAGCGCTCCGGCCCTCGGGACAGGCCGATGAAGCCGTCATCCCGTTCAACGATCTCGAATGCGCCGTGGCGCGGAGCGGGGTTCCGGTAGTACGCCAGCATCTCGGCGCCGTATGCATCCTGTGCAGGGGGGACTATGCTCACAGTGCATTACAGTACCCGGAGTTGCCGGGCCGCGCAACGGCAGTCCCGGCGCTCTCACGCGCCGATTCGCGGAGACCCGCAGTGAGCCGCTCGTCCCTCACAGCATTGGCGCGAGCAGAGTCAGTTGCAGAGCCGTGGCTCCGAGACCGAGAACACCTCCAAGCACGACTTGCGCCACGGTATGACGGCCCAAGGCCACGCGGGCAGAACCGATCAGACCGAGCAACAGGTATGCGGGCAGAAGCCAGAGGCCCAAAGCCACCGTAAGCGCGGCAAGGGGACCTCCTACAGCGACCGCGTGTATACTAATCTTCCACCACAGCGTAATCACCGCGACGAGCGCGGTGTTAACCGCGTACGCGAGCATGAGCCCCAGCACCAACTCCGGAGCCTGAAGCATGAGCAGCACAATGAAACCGACCGCATAGCTCGCAACCGTCAGCAGCAGAGGCACGGTTCGTTTCGTGCGATCGGAAATATCGATTGAGCCGATAAGGCCCCGGCGGGCCATGTACACAACCGCCCCGAGGGGAAGCGCGCTCGCAAAGAGGATAGCGACACTCAGCCCCAGTGCCACCTGACCCGCATGAGCCGTCGCCGGGTCCGTCGCGGCGAGAAACAGAAGGAGAAACACGAGCGGCGGAATGGTGAAGGGATGCAGCATACCGGACACAAGCGTCGCCCAGCGGGGACCTTCAGGAGTGTAGGCGGAGGAGCGGGGTCCTCGGCCGATGCCTTCTAATCCATCCATTCCATTGCTGTGTGCCATCACTAGTAATCCGCCCAGGGCAGTCGCGTTTCCAGACACCCCCAAAATACACTAGCACGCCGGGCTTCTCCAAGCGGTCGCCCGACCCTTTTCACAGCGCTCGGCCGACGGTAGCATGCAAGAGATATGACCCGCGTATTGGTATCCGGATTCGAAGCCTTCGGCACACTCCAAACGAATATCTCCGAGTCGGTCGTGCGAATACTCGGAGATTGGCGTGACTTTCAGATCACCACCGTGGTTCTTCCCGTCACCTTCGGCACCGCCTGGGAGCTTCTCGAGAACGAGATCAAGCGCAGCGACCCGGAGCTTGTCCTTGCCCTCGGCGTCGCCGAAACCCGAAGCGTCATTACCCCCGAGCTACTGGCGATCAACTACATGAACGCGCGCATTCCGGACAACCGGGGCGAAACGCCGCGGCACCGGCCTATCGATCCCGACGGACCGAACGCCTACTTCACGCGGCTTCCCGCGGCACGTATCACCGAGGCGCTTGTGCAGGAAGGCTTTTCCGCAACCCTGTCCTACAGCGCCGGCGCCTTCGTATGTAACTACCTCATGTATCGGATGCTGCATGCGGCCTCGACGCGCCCGCTTGCGGCGGGCTTCATGCACCTGCCGGGGCGCATTGAGCTCCCCGGCGGCCTTTCCGACATGAAGCGCGCGGTAGAGCTGACCGTCGAAACCGCCCTGCGTCCCGCCGGGGACTCTCGGAAGCTCCCCGGTGGATAAAAAACCCCGCGATCTCCTCGCGGGGTGTGCACTCGAGCCGGCCGGCGTACCGCGCGCGGCGGGCTTGGTTGCGTAACGCTTCCTTGCGTCATGCTTGTTCACGGCGCGGTACTTCACTTCACGGCGCGCGTTTTCGCGGCGCGTTTAGCCTTGCTTGATGGAGATCTGCCGGGGCTTAACCTCCTCCTTCTTCGGGAAGTTCAGCCGGAGGACTCCATCCTTCATCTTCGCGTCGACCTTGTCCTGGTCGACCGTGTCCGGCAAGGTGACGGTCCGCTGGAACGAGCCGGTCCAGGTCTCGCGATGGTAGTAGTCGTTCTGCTTGTCCTCCTGCGTGCCCTGCTTCTCGCCTTTGATAGTCAGGACGTTCCCGGAGACCGACACATCTACATCTTTCATGTCGACGCCGGGCAGCTCCGCTCGTACCTCCACGTTGTTCTCATTTTCGCGGACATCCACCGCCGGCAGCCCCAGACGGCTCGTGTTCGTACCGGCCGTCGGAAACCAGTCATCATCGAATAGCCGGTTCATTTCGTTTCGCAGCCGATCGAACTCCGCCAGAGGATTGTAACCTTCGTTCCGTCGTCGAATAGCGTTCATAACGAACCTCCTATCACGTAAGTTTTGTCGTTGCGATCGCATCTTTCACTAATAACTTAGCAACCATCATGCCAACTCTTGCAGAAACGGCTAAGCTCACAAATCCTTTATAGGTCGATGTTTACGTAATCGCCATCCGATCACGGGCCACCTGCCGACCCCGGGCGGAGCGTCGACAAACAACACACGCACAAGCCCCGACATGCGCCATTTTGAGTCAATTTGCTACAGCATTACGCCCTTTTGACCCGCCTGTTGATCCCTGGACGACGCATGCCTGCCCGGAGCGTCACCGGGCTGGGGTCCGAGCACCGGTCTCCCGCTTCTCCCCGCTTGTAAGAGCGTGCCGGCCGGGCTATGCTTTGCAACGAAATGAAGACACGAACCCCCGCGACACGCATCCTTACGGTCGGAGCCGCCCTGCTGCTCGTCCTGTTTTCGGGCTGCGTGACCCCACCTTCGCAGCGCGAGGGCGCCGTGGAGCGCCTCGTGCAGCGAATAGATGAAGGCGACGCCGAAGAGCGTTTCGCCCTCTCCGCGCTTCCCTTCGTGCTGGATCAAGAGATCATTGTGGTCGAGCGGGATCTACGCAGCATGTGGCGGAATCTCGGCTCCGCGGGCTTCGCACTCAGCAAGCCCGAGCTCCGCTCTCTGGCCTACGGTCACAACGCACTCTACGAAGCTTTCGGAGAGACCATGGACATGGAGGTCTACTTCGACCGTTACGCTCCGGAGGACGTCAGCGTAGCCACGGTGGCGGCGGAGGAAGGGACGTTCCTGCTCATCCTCGGCGAGCGAGACCGCTTCGCGCCGGTGCTGCACGGATTGAAAGGGCCAGTGGAATGAAGACGAGCTATCAGCACAGAGTCCTCGTGCTTGCCGGCACGCTCCTGTTTTTGCTAGCGCCGCTTGTGGATGCACAGAGTCGCGGTAACAGCGGCTCCGCCGCTTCAGACGGCGCCGGCGCGCAGCCGGCCGAAGTTGTTTACCTGGAGGGCCTGCCCGAAATCTATCCCGGCGGCGGGAGCCCCTTCCCCGCCGACTTCGGCGACGCCGTCGAGACCGGCGACAGCGTGGTGACCGGAAGCAGCGACTACGTCGAGCTCGAGCGGGGCCCCTCCGAGTTGATCCGCGTATCCCCGGACACCGTATTCACCATTCGCGAAGAGGATCGCGGAGGGAAGCGGCAAAGCGTTTTGTCCGCGGCCGCCGGTGAGATCGCCTTCCGCTTTGATCGCATTACCGGTGAGAGCGAGCCGCGGCTCGGCTCCGCCTCGGTTTCCGCGGCCGTGCGCGGTACCGAAGTCACCGTGTATGTCGGCGACGAGGGCACGACCCTCTTCCTCGTGGAATCCGGGCAGATCGCCGTGGAGAGCGCGGAGACCGCGCAAACCGTGGATGCCGGGCAAGCCACCGAGGTAGGCCTCGTGGGGCAAGCGGGAAAGCCCTTCGTATGGGATGCCGAACGGATCGACTACGCAAGCTGGAACGCCGAGCGGGTCGACCGCTTCTTGGACGAGCCCGTTACCGGTGTCCGGACCGTGCGCGAGAAGCTGCGAGCCTTCGCAGAGCGTGTCGAGCTCCTGCGCCCGCGCTACGAAGCGGCCTACCAAAGTCTCGAGGAGGCTCGCGACCGCTACGAGCAAATCGAAGAGGAGGATGGAGAGGAAGCACTTCGTCGGTATCAACGGGAGACGGTTCGCCCTCTAATTGAGCAAGCCCAAGCCGTGATCCTCAACCTTCGCTACAACGCCCTTTCGGCGCTGTCGCTGCGCCGCTTTGTATTGGGAAAGATGTACATGAACATGAAGAGCCGCTACATCTTCGATCAGGATGCGGCGGAGTATCGAGAGTTCATAGGGATATACAACGACACCCTCGAGGAGTTCGAGGAGCGGATTGTGCCGGAATTGGTTCCGGCGGATATATAGGGAGAGAATCGAATGAAGCAGCACCATGACCTCCGCGCCCGCGTGGGCGCGGCAATTCTGCGGGCGGCCGGCAGCGCCATTGTATTGACCGTCGTATTCGGCGGCTGTCAGCTCCTGGAAGATGCTTTTAGCGACAGCCAGGCCCTCGACCGAATTGCCGCGTTCGAGACCACCCTGAACGGTGACCGTTCGAACATTGCCGAGCACCTGCATTCCGACGCAGACGACAAATACAACAGCCCGGACACCTGGCGACAGTTCTTTCCAAGCAATGTCGACCTGAGCTTTGCGGACAGCGCCGAGGCG
The DNA here is from genome assembly GCA_964345195.1 of uncultured Spirochaetaceae bacterium. GTDB lineage: Bacteria > Spirochaetota > Spirochaetia > DSM-27196 > PWMO01 > CAYFQV01. Next base: position 162 of record CAYFQV010000094.1, on the reverse strand, counting down.
GCGGAGACCGACGGCGGAGTCCGAATCTACGCGGCCACCGTCACCGCGGAGCCCGATACCAGCGAGCTGCACGAGGCACGCCTGGAGTTCGGCTTGGAAGAGGACCCCGACAACGACAACGAGGTACGAATCCTCAGCCTTAGCATCATCTACCCCGACGGC
>CAYFQV010000093.1:1869-12741 GCA_964345195.1 uncultured Spirochaetaceae bacterium | reverse complement strand
TGGTGCCACACGGGGTTTCGCACCAGCTCGTGGTGCATGGCGTTCTCCACGGGCTTGAGCTCGAACATGGTGGGCAGGGGTGCGCAGAGTGAGAGGTGAATGCTCGCCGCGGTATTCACGGCGGAGGAGAAACTATGCGCATCTATGGCGATGTTGCGCCGCGCCGCCTCCTGGATCACCTTCCACATCCCCGTGACCCCCTCGGCGCGGCCCGGATCGACGAGAACCACATCGGTAACATCGGCCTCAATCAGGCGCCTATAATCCTCCACCGTGTAGAAACGTTCGCCCGTGGCTATGCGCATTGCCGGCACGGCAGCCCGCAAGCCGCGGTAGGCCTCGTAGTTGTCGGGATGAAACGGGTCCTCCATCCATGTGAGCTCGTACTCCGCCATGGCCGCGGCGGTGCGCACCGCTCGTGGCAGGTCCCAGCGCACTTTCGGGCCGACATCCACGCAGAAACCCGCCTCCGGCCCTATCGCGGCACGGGTCGCCCGGACAAACTCAATGTCGCGGTGCATGTCACGGCCCAGGTTCGCCTCTCCCTTCTTTCCGAAGCCAACCTTAATGAGGCGAAAGCCCGCCTGAATGTGCCCGGCGAGCTCCTCGGCCATGCCGTCGATCTTTGCGGCCTTCGGATGAGAGCTTGCGCAGGCGGGCAGTCGCTCGCTCAGCGGACCGCCGAGCATCTGTGAAAGGGTGAGTCCGAGGAGCTTTCCCTTCAGATCCCAGAGCGCCATATCAATGGCGCTGATTGCAAAGGCGGCAATACCGCCGCTGTGACCGTACCACCAGACCCGCTCGCGCATGGCCGTCCAATGCCGCTCTATCTCATACGGGCTCTCGCCGACGATCAGCTCCGCAAGACCCTCGCGGATAATCGCGGTCGTGGCCGCCGTCGCCTCCCGGAAGAGCGTGAACGCCTCTCCCCACCCGACCGTACCGTCCGCCGCCTCGGCGCGGACCATGACGACATAGCGGATGGAGTTGTTGTCCACCGCTTCGGGGTATTCGAGGGGAAAGACGGACAGTTTCTTGATCTTCATGGCGTATCTCCTTTTGGGCCGATCCGGGGAGAACGATGCCGAAGCGATCCCGAAGGCGGCCGGGCCCGTGCGAGGGCAATGCCACTCGCCGCCCCTGCTCCGGCGACCGCCTCGCTTCATTCGAGTGCGCCTCCGCCGAAGGAGCTATCCCGCAGCGCTTTGTCCCAACAGTCCTTTGCAACGGCCACCAACTTCAGCGCCTCTTCCCAGCGGTCACTGTCTTCCGTCCATTCTCCTTCGGTGGTCTCAACGCAGCGGGGGTAGTTCAGGGACTGGGGCAGCAGCTCCGGCGCAAAGATGAGGTAGTCTCCCCGTTCGGCGTGACGCAAGAAGCCTGAGAAGGAGCGTCTCCAAAGCTCCCGGAAGTGCTCCATGGCCGTCTCCATGCTCGGTGCCTTGCTTGGGACTTGCATGTTCGAGCTGTCTCCAACCCTGGCGTGTATGAAGCGTACCCGCTCGAAAACCGCCCCCAGGCGACCGACCTTGTCCATGAAGTCACCGTAGGGCATCTCCGTGCCGGTGTACCAGTGGCTGAAGTCGCCGTTGAAACGCACGCCGGGATTCCGCTCGATGAGTCTGAGAGTCCGCCACGGGTCCTGGGTAATGGTTGCTCGGTGGGTCTCAATGTAAAGGGGTCTGGCGTAGGTATCCGAGGCGTCGGCGACCGCCCGGACGAGGGCATCGATCTCATGGTCATCCTCGTAGCCCCAGCCGATGTGAAGCGTTCCGCAGTCGTAGTTCGCTTCCGCCCACCGGCGTGCAAGCTCCTCTATCTCATCCGGGGTATTCGCCCGGCCCAGCATCGCCAGGGAGAGCCCGCTCGCACGATACGCCTCCGGGGCCGCCTCCTGAACACCCACGTAGCCGTGTGACGCAAGTGTCGAGGCGATGTCCCCCGGAGCGCCCGGGGGTGAAGCGGAAAAGCTCGGCGGTTGCGAAAGTGTGCCCAAGTGGAGGTAGGGCTTCAGCCGAGGTACTTCCGTCGTTCCGTCCTTCGTGCTCGAAATGTTCGTCATAACGCGGGTTCTCCTTCTGCGAGTGATCACAGGACTCACGTTTCCCTTACACCAAGTCTCACATTTCGGTACACGAAATCAACAAGAGCGGCAAGAGCTTGATAACGGTCCGTTACCGCCGCAGGGTAGCATGCTGCAGTACGGCCGAGCGCCCCGGCCGGTAACCACTGCGCGCGGGATTACGCTCGGCGGTGAACAGGTCGTGCCGGGGCTCAACTTCACCCTTCCGACCGTGACCGTGGACACGTCTACCCGCTCCGAGGTCCTCGGCCACTACCGCCAAATGGTTACGGATGCCCTCGAGCGCGCTTACGAGTTCGAGCAGGAAGCGGTGGTCTTTGAATTCGAAACACTTCTCGAAATGACTATGGAATCCGAGCTGGGCATTGAGCTGGTCAGCATCATGCGAGACATCTGCGACAAAGCTCTCGCTTGGCGGGGGACCAAGAGTAGCATTCGGCTTACTCCAACGATATCCGCGGCAACGCCTTCTCGCTGGTGGTGCTGGGAGTTCGGGACATGCACTTCCTGTGGAAACAGATCGTGCAGATTGCCGAGCCGACCGCCCGCGGCTACGAAGGACCCTTTCTCAAGGCCATTGCCGGGATACCCATCTCCATGGAGGGCAAGACCGCGGCATGCATCCACGAGCGCAGACACCCTTGGTAGCGGAGATGGGCGCTACGTCTTCCACCTGCGTAGCATGGAGGGAGATCGGCAAAGCCGGATGGCGTATCCCGTGGAGAAGGAGCGAGAACTCGTTGCCTGCGTAGCCGCCGCAGACAAGGTGCTGCGCTATCTCTACGCGCACTTTCGGGAGCCTGTTGCCCTCGAGGACGTGGCGCGGAGTGCCGGCATTAGCTCAGGCTACCTCAGCCGCATCTTCAACAGCGAACTGTGCGGCTCCTTCTCGGATTATCTGAACTCCCTTCGGGTTCAGGAAGCCAAACGGCTTCTTATCGGCAGCGGTCCTGAGTACCTGCTACCGAAATCGACGGCGAAGCCCCGAAACCCTTGCACACTTCGCCCCGAGGTGCTATCATATGAATGAACAAATAAGATATTCATTCATAACTTGATTTATTCGCCGGTCGCCGGTCGCCGGTCGCCGGATGATTCGTTTACAAGCGTGCCGACTCAAGACGCGCGAGGGAGGGCAGTGTGAGGGAGACGAGCAGGGAAGATCTGATTGAGTCGGCTCGGCAGATCTTTCGCTCCAAGGGGTACAAGGAGACGAACGTCGCGGATGTCACCGCAGCAGCCGGGATCGCCGTGGGCTCCTTCTACAAGTTCTTCGACTCCAAGGAGGATCTCTTCGTGGATGTCTATGCGAAGGAGAACGCGGAGCTCAAGGAACGACTCTTTGCCGCAGTCGATCCCGACGATGACCTGGTCACCCTGGCAACGACCCTCGTTTCCCGGAACGCCATAGAGATGAACGCCAACCGGATTTTGCGGGAGTGGTACAACACGCGGCTGATGGCCGGACTCGAGGGCCACTTCCAGAAGCGGGGCTTCGGCTCCGTACGGGAGATGTTTGACGGGGGTGTCACGGACGCCGTTGCCGAGTGGCAGGCGGCGGGTCGCATTCGGACGGACATGGACCCCGGCCTCATCGTCGCGATCTTCCGGGCGATCCCCTACATCGATCTCCACAAGAGTGAGATCGGCCCGGAGCACTTTCCGGAAATCCTGAGCTCCATGACGGAGCTGATCATGCGCGGACTGACTAACGCGCACCAAGAACAAGGAGAGAAGCAATGAAGCACACGGCACAGCGAGGACGATGCCGGCTGAGCACCCTCCTGCTTCCGCTGCTCCTACTCGCCACGGCGGCGTCGATGGCCGGCTGCGCCGGCTTGGCGAAAGAGCACGCGGAGGCGCGGGCGGTGACGATCGACGACATCGACTTCAGCACGCTCGAAGAGGGCGTCTATACGGGCTCCTACCCCGGCGGGATGCACGAGTGGCGCGCCAACACGGTGGAAGTGACGGTGGGTCCGGGACGAGTGCATACCGTTCGTCTGGTGGAGTCCGCGGAGCTCGAGGTCGATGATCCCGAGTACGCCGGCCTCGTCCGGCGCATCATTGAGGCGCAATCTCTCGACGTAGACGGCATCAGCGGAGCGACCCTCACCAGCAAGGCGCACCTCAAGGCGATCGAGCTCGCCCTCGCGCAAGCACAGGGCTAGTTCCGGAAAACCCGGCATACACAAGGAGACCAACGTGAAAACACTGATTGCAAGCTTCTCGCTGACGGGAAACAACACCGTTGCGGCGCGTAACCTTGCCGCAACGTTGGGGGCGGACCACGAGGACATCACCGCGGAGCGCGAGATGGGCAACTTCGCCCTGGCGCTGGACGCATTACTCAACCGCAGGCCGGCGATCGCCGCGCCCAGCCATGATCCCTCGCAGTACGACCTCGTGATCGTCGTCGGACCGGTCTGGATGGGGAAGATCGCCTCGCCGATTCGGAGCTATTTGAAGCGCGGGCGAGGCAGCTTTAATCGGGTGGCCTTCCTCTCCGTCTGCGGCGGCGCTCTCGGTCGGAACTCGAGTGTCCCGCAGCAGCTTGAGCGACTCCTCGGTACGAGCCCCGCCGCAGTGACACAGCTCTACATCAACGACCTACTGCCGGCCGAGGAGCAGGGAGACGCCAAGGCGACCTCGGCCTACCGCGTAACGGAGGCCGATCTCGAGGACGGATGGAAGCCGCAGATGGCCGACTTCATCCGCTCTCTCCGCGTTCCGGCGGCGTGACGCGCCGCTTACTCCACCCGATACCGCTTCACGAAGTCCGGGTCGAGCTGAATGCCCAATCCGGGCGTGTCCGGGATGCTGTAGTAGCCGTCTTTTAGGGGGCGCGGCTCGGTCTGCATCTCCCAGAAGATCGGGTCGCGGTTCTTGTGGAAGCACTCAACGTAGCTGCCGTGAGCCACGCTTCCCAAGAGGTGTGCCGAGACCTGCGCCTCCTCGTGATGCGCCATCTGCACGCCGAAGGCGGAGCAGACGGCGGCGACGCTTCGCCAGACCGTCGGACCGCCGCCCCAGGAGGTGTCGAAGTTGCAGTAGTCGACGGAACCTCCGGCAACCAAATCGCGTACGCCGTCGATCCGATACTCACTTTGACCGGCGGTGACGGGGATCCCGGCGCCCAAGCGCACGTCGCGGAGCCAGCGCTTGTCGTTGTACCAGCGGACCGGCTCCTCGAACCAGTGCAGCTCAATGCCCGCATCCTGTGCGAGCCGCACGAAGCGCAGTGCTTGTTGGAGATCGTAGCCTTGGTTGGCATCCACCATGAAGCGGAACTCCGGACCGCCGACTTCTCGGGCAACCTTGAGGCGCTCCAGGTCCTCCTCCGGGCTCACCCCGCCGATCTTGAACTTCATGCCAATGACGCCGTAATCGACGTAGTCCTGCACCTCTCGGGCGAGCTCATCTCGGTTCTGTCCGTAGTAGCCGCCGATAGCGATCATGGGCAGCCGATTGGTAAAACCACCCCACAACTTGTACAGCGGCATTTCGAGCGCCTTTCCGAGGGTGTCCCAGATCGCCGTATCTACCGCGGCAATTGCCTGCAGCACCACTCCGCGGTCCCGTAGGATATCGTAGGTAGCGGGCTTCATGGCCTCCCAGCAGCCCTGGGTATTGAATACGTCCATCCCGATCACCGCCGGGGCGAGCTCCTCACGGATGATCTTGATAATGTCCGCCTGTTCGGCATCCGTGTCTCCGGTGTAGGTTTCGCCTATTACACCACCGTCGGTCAGCACGCGTGTAATGATCGTGCAACGGTTCTCCATGGAGTACTTGCTGCCCCGATACACCTTGTCCAACGGCACCCGAATTGCCACCGTTTCGAGGCCTGTAATCTTTAGCGGTCCCGGCTTTTGCCAATCCATAATCTTACTCCTTAAGGGGGGGGGCGATGTGCCGGGCGTGCCGTCCCGGCCGCATGCGCTGTTCCTCGTACCCTGCCGACGCCGATCGAGCGCCTGCGTTACGCCTTGACGACCTCGCGCACGCCTTCGGCGATCCGTGCCGCCGTCGGGATCACGCTGTCCTCGAGGGGCGGGCTGTAGGGAATGAGCCCGCGCCCCAGGTTGATCCGCTTTACCGGAGCGTCCAACCAGTAGACGCCCTCATGCGCCGCAAGAGCGGCAATATCCCCGCCCCAGGACGCCGACTCCACCGCTTCCTCCACAATGACCAGCCGGTTTGTTTTCGAAAGCGAGCGAAGTATGGTCTCCTTGTCCAAGGGCACCATGGTCCGGGGGTCGATCACCTCGACCTCTATACCGTCGCCGGCGAGCTCTTCCGCCGCCTCGAGGGAGCGCTGAAGCATGAGCTGCGTGGCAACAATGGTCACATCACTGCCTTCGCGCCGCAGCGCCGCGCCACCGATCTCCATGGGACCCTGATCATCCGGAATCTCCTCGCTCATGGTGAAGAGCATCTTGTGCTCGAGAACGTACACCGGATTGTCCTCGCGAATCGCACCGCGCAGGAGACCGTACACCTCCCGGGGACTCGAGGGCACCGCGACCAAGAGCCCCGCGTGCTGCATGAGCCAGGACTCGCCGCAGGCGGAGTGCTGGGTGGCGAATCCCGCGCCGCCGCCCTGAGGCGAGCGGATCGTGAGTGGGAGCGTAAACTGTCCGTTACTCATGTAGCGGTACTTCGCCACTTGGTTGGCGATCTGGTCCATGGCCGTGGCAATGAAATCCGCAAACATGATCTCGGCCACCGGGCGCAGCCCCGAGATCGATGCTCCCAGGGCCGCCCCGACAATGGCCTGCTCGGAGATCGGGGTGTCCCTGACGCGCTCGGGGCCGAACTCTTCCAGGAGTCCCGGGGTGAGCTTGAAGGCGCCGCCGGCGGCGGCAATGTCTTCACCGAAGAAGACGACATCCGGATCGCTACGAAGCTCATCGGCCAAGGCCTTCTTGATCGCTTCGCGGTAAGTATAGGTCGCCATTACCGGACCTCCTTTCCGGCGCCGAGGGGCTGCCCCCAGGCGTCTCTGCCGTTGTAGATGTAGGTGTGCGCCTCAGCGAGCTCGGGAAAGGGATCGTTCTTCGCGGTCTCGATTGCCTCTCCAACGCGCTCCTCGGTGGCCGTCTTGGCTGCATCGAACTGTTCTCGGGTGATCTCGCCGGCGTCCGTCATGCGCCCGTAGAGTATGTCGATGGGGTCACGCTTGAGCCAGGTCTCGAGCTCACCCTCCGGGCGATAGGGGCCTTTGTCGGTTCGGGAGTGTCCACTGTAGCGATAGGTCTTGAGCTCGAGGAAGGAGGGCCCCTCACCTGCTCGGGCGCGCTCGCCGGCGGCGCGCACCGCTGCGTAGACCGCTTCGCTGTCTTGGCCGTCTACGATCTCCCCGTGCATGCCGTAGGCCGTGGCCCGCTCGGCAAGGTCGTCCAGGTTGGTGGTACGGCGCACCGGACTGTACTCGCCGTAGAGGTTGTTTTCGCAGAGGAACACCACCGGCAGCTTCCACGCCGCCGCCATGTTCATGGACTCGTGAAAGGAGCCGATGTTCGTGGCCCCGTCGCCCATAACGGTGAAGGAGACGCGCTTCTCCTTTTTGACCTGCGCCGAGAGTCCCGCCCCGACCGCAATGGGGATTTGGCCGCCGACAATGGCGTTCGCCCCCAGGAGTCCGATGGAGGCATCCGTCATATGCATGCTTCCGCCTTTGCCGCCGGCGCAGCCGGTCGCCTTTCCCATCATCTCGGCCATGAGAGCGCGAACGCTCATGCCCATGGCCAAGGCGTAGCCGTGACCCCGGTAGGTGCAGGTGAGGGTATCCACCGCATCCATGGCCGCGGCGGTGCCGACGGGACAGGCCTCCTGGCCGATTCCGAGGTGCGTCGTGCCGCGCACCAAGTTTTGCAGGAAGAGCTCCTGTATTCGCTCTTCCGATATGCGGATCTCAATAAGCTTCTCAAGCATATTCCGCCGTTCCTCGGCGGATACCTGCGCTGCCGTTTTTTGCGTGCGTGCCATTCTATGGATCTCCTTTCCATGCCGTGCCGGCCGGCTTACTGTTCTCCAAGCGAATCCGCATGGGCCTGAAACGCGTCCAGGAAGCGGGCCAAGTCGATACCGTCCACTACGCGGTGGTCACCGCTGAGGCTTAAATTCACCGTGGTCCGCACGTACAAGCCGCCGTTACGCACGACCGGGCGCTGCTTTGCGGCCCCGGCGGCGAGGATCGCTACCTGCGGCGGGTTTATCACCGCAGTAAAGCGGTCGACCCGGCGGCTTATCCCGAGGTTGCTGACCGTGAAGGTGCCCGGCTGCAGGTCATCGCTTCGCTGCCGGCCGCTGCGTGCCCGGTCAATGAGGCTGCGGCCGGCTTCGGCGAGCTGTGAGAGACTCATGGCCTCCGCGCCGGGGAGTGTCGGGGTGAGAAGCCCATCGCCGGTGGCGACCGCCATTGATAGGTCGATCTGCGGATAGCGGGTGAGGTAGTGGCCGTCGAAATGGGCGTTCAAGCTCGGTACATCTCGGAGCGCCTGCACCGTGAGGTACAGGAGCAGGTCGTTTATGCGCACCCCCTCGGGAAGGATGGTGAGCGCCTCCTCGAGGTCAATCTCTCCGCTCACCGAGAAGTGCGGTGCCTCCCGGACGCTCTTGATCATGCGCGCGGCAATTGCTTGTCGCGTCCGGGACAGCGGCTCAGCCGTCGCAGGCGCCGGCCCCGCGTCGCTGCCGGAGCTTACGGATGACCCGGCAAGTCCCGCCGCCGCCTCAACATCCGCCATGCTAATCACGCCGTCGGCTCCACCGGGCCGCACCTGCGTCAGGTCCACCCCGAGCTCTCGCGCCTGCTTGCGCACCTTCGGAAGCGCCTTGAGCGCATCTCCGTGCTCGGCGGTCGGCTGCGGCGCCGTCTGTGCTTCGGCCGGGGTGTCGACGTCGGCGGCACCGGGACCCGCAGCTGCTGCCTCGCTCGGCGGGGTGGGCTGCGGCGCCTGATCGTACTCTTCCGCGGTCCCCACGCGCGCAATGACGGTACCGATCTCGATCACGCTGTCCTCGGGGAAGCGCCGCTCGAGCAGTATCCCGGCTGCGACGCTCTCCAGGTCGACGTTCGCCTTGTCCGATTCAACCAGCGCGATCGCTTCGCCGCGTTGAATACTGTCCCCGGGTTCCTTGAGCCATTCGACGAGCCGTGCCTCCTGAGCATCGAAACCCAGATTCGGCATGATGATATCGCTTGCCACCTGATTTCTACCTCTTCCGTGCGGGTTCCCGTCTGTATGCCGATTCGCGGCAAATTCCTACGTGACATGTTAACGTTAACATTGTATGATCGATGACGATGAGCGTCAACAAAATCGTAGATATTGAGCTGGCCGACTTGGAAAGCATGCCCTGGATGCCGCATCCGACCATTCCCGGCGTGACCACCCGCTTTCGCGAGGTGAGCCTCGCCACCCATCCCGTTGTGGATACCATGATAGCCCGGGTGGAGCCTGAAAAGTGGATCCCGTGGCATCGACACGGGGAGAGCGCCGAGCTCGCGTATGTGATTGAAGGGATCGGACGCTTGTGGGAGACGGATTCGGCCGATTGCGGCGAATCGGGAAGCGACGGCGCTGAGGCCCGCGACCTTCGCCCCGGGTCGGCGCTGTTCATTCCGGTCGGTGCGTGCCACGCCGTGGAGAACATCGGCACATCGTACCTAATCATCTTTGCGGCCCACACCCTCGCTGTTGATGGGTTGCAAGCAGAGGAGGTTGCAGGACAATGAGTGAGAAAGCGTGTATTGCAGTCGTTGGGACCGGCTGGTGGTCGACCATGACCCACATCCCGACTCTCGCGGAACATGGGCGGGTGGATCCCCTCATCCTCGTGGATCGGAATCCCGCCGCCGCTAAAGCGGCCGCGGACAAGTACGGGATCGACCCGAAGCATCTCTACAGCAGTCTCACGGAGGCCAAGCAGGCGCATCCGGAGATGACCGGAGCAATCGTGGCGGTCCCGCACCACGCGCACGTGCCGGTTGCGAAGGAAGTGTTGGATCTTGATCTCCACATGCTTCTCGAGAAACCCATGACCCTCTACGCCGCGGATGCCAAGGAGATTGCGGATCGCGCGGATGCCAAGGGCTTACAGATCCTCATGGGCTACACCTTCCCCTACCTCGACCCGGTCGTGGCCGCGAAGAGCCGTATTGAGGATGGGCTTCTCGGCGACATTGAGTACGTTCACTGCAATATGACCTCCATGACAATCGAGTTCTACCGGGGTAACCCGAGCGCCTACAACCATGTATTTAACTATCCCGTCGGCGGTCCCGGGGAGAACACCTACAGTGATCCGGCGGTCTCCGGCGGGGGGCAGGCGCATCTGCAGATTACGCACCTTGCCGCCATGATGCTGCACTTAGCGCCGGGTCTTCGGGCAGATGTGGTTACCGCCTTCATGAATAGCCTCGATACGAAGGTGGATGTGGTGGACGCTATTGCCCTGCGCCTGTCGAACGGAGCCGTCGCGACCCTCGGCAGCAGCGGCAACATTGCGCCGGGCGATCCGGGTTCCGTTGAGGTGCATCTGCACGGCAGCAAAGGCCGCCTTCGGGTGGATGCTATCAGCGGTGAAATGTTTATGCGTCTCCACAACGGCCGGGAAGACCACATTGACGCCTCTTTCCCGGGATATCCCGGAGATGTACCGTCCAAACGCTTTGTGGAAATGCTCCTCGACGGCAGGGAACCCCATTTCCCGGGACGCACGAACGGACTCTATACGGTTGAAATCCTGGACGCCGCCTACCGATCCGCTGAAGCACAAGG
>CAYFQV010000093.1:0-1769 GCA_964345195.1 uncultured Spirochaetaceae bacterium | reverse complement strand
GAGGAGGAGCCATGCAATTAGCTGTTACAAGCCACTCCTTTGAGGTGCTCTCGCTGGAACCCATCCTGATGATCGCCCGATCCCTCGGTTTCACGAGGGTGGACATTGCGGGCTTTCACTCCCGGGGGCGCTGTAGCTTCGAGCCGGCGGATGTTGCCGCCGACCCGGAAGGCCAGGCGGAGTACCTCTTGCCGCTTCTCGAGAAGTACGGTCTCGGCGTAGCGGACTTCTTTCCGCAGTTCGGGGCCGCTCCGCCGGAACACGCGGTGAACGACCCGGATCCGGCGGTGCGTGAGCGGAATTTGGCGCTGATCGAGGGGGCGGCCGCCTTCACGGCGCGGATCGGGGCGCCCGGTTTCACGGTACTGCCGGGCGTCGACCATACGGCGCGTCGCGACCCTCAGGAGTTCGCGCTTTCGGTGGAATACCTCAAACGGGCGCGGGATATTGCCGTGCGCCACGGCCTGCAGTTGCGCTTCGAGCCCCACATGGGAAGCATTACTGATACGCCGGAGCTCGCCTTAGACCTCGTCGAGGCGGTTCCGGGCTTGTCGGTAACCTTAGATGTGGCTCACTTCACCTTGCAGTACATCCCGACTGAGCGAGTCTTCCCGCTGCTGCCGCACACCGGCCACGTCCACGTGCGGCAAGCCGTGCCGGGTAAGCTTCAGGTGGCGTGGGATGAAGGGCGGATCGATTTCGTCGATCTTGCCCAGCGGCTCACAGCCGCCGGCTACAACGGAACCATGAGCGTGGAGTATGTCTGCGCCGACTGGTTCGGAGTGAATCGCAACGACACCTTGTTTGAAACCACCCAGGCGCGGGACGCTTTGGTACCGTACGTCTCGCCGGTTTCAGGAGGCCGAAATGGCGGCTGATCAGACCCGCTTCCAGGCCGATGAAGCCGACGCCCCGCCGGCGCCGCGGGAGCTCGAGGGCCGGGTGGCAATCGTCACCGGCGCGGCTCGAGGTATCGGCGCCGCCACCGCGGAGCTGCTTGCCTCCGCCGGTGCGGCGGTGGCACTTGCCGATGTTGACCCGGCGCCCTTGGATGAAGCAGCCGCTCGGGTGGCCAAGGCCGGCACAAGCGCCGCGGCGGGCGTGCCGGGCGCGGTGTCCGCGCGGGCGTATCAAGTCGACGTCGCGAAGATCGCGGAGCTCGAGGAGCTTGTCACCACGGTACGCGCGGATTTCGGACGCATCGATATACTGGTGAATAATGCAGGGATCTGTCCGCGTATCCCGCTCGAGGAGATGAGCGAAGAGGCCTTCGACCGGATGGTCGCCATCAATCTGAAGTCGGTCTTCTTTCTCACTCGCGCGGCCGCACGGGTCATGCGCGAGAACGGGTTCGGACGTGTGGTCAATGTGAGCTCAACCGGCGGGCGGATCGGCGGCGTGGTCAACGCGACCGTCTACAGCGCGACCAAGGGCGGCATCTTGGCCATGACGAAGTCTCTCGCGCGTGAGTACGCGGGTGACGGGATTCTGGTCAACGCCGTTGCACCCGGCGCGGTGGATACGCGGATGTTCACCAACATCGGCGAGGAGAAGGTCGCCTCATACGTCGAGAGCGTGCCGCTCAAGCGCCTGGCGGCCCCGCGAGAGATAGCCGCGAGCATTGTGCAGCTCTGCTCGCCGCGGAGCTCCTGGGTCACCGGGGCAACCTTGGATGTAAACGGCGGCGTGGTAATGGTGTAGGTCCTCTCGAGCGTCGAGCCCCTGGAGCCGGGCCTGCGCCAGGACGAGTCGACACTATCATTGTCCGC
>CAYFQV010000092.1:0-12949 GCA_964345195.1 uncultured Spirochaetaceae bacterium | reverse complement strand
TTGCATGCTGTCCTTGTAAAATAGCGGCGCGGCATGTGCCACGGCAACGCCGGCGCCACGTGGTGAAAGCTTTAAACAAACGCTTCACATTGCGCCGAGGGCTGCGTAGACTGCGGAGCGCGAGCTCCATGTATCCGATGAGAGCGTGTCGCCATTCACTGTAGGAGGAGAATGTCCATGAGCCCCGTGCAGCCCCTCGATCTCCCGGATTCCTTCGATCCTGTCTATAACATGCCGGCCACCGAGACGGATAAGGGCCGCCTTCATGTCACGAGGGAGGCTGCGGGTCTTGCCCGACGGCTCGTCGAAAACGGAACGGAAACCGATCTCCGTAGCGCCGCCAGGGTTCTCGAGGCGGTACTGGAATGTCAACAAGTTAACGAACAGGACCCACACCACGGTAATTTTTGCTGGATGGCGGAGGATTCCTTCATTGCTGATCTAAACGCTGTGGAGTTTGTTCTGGCACAGCTAATTCCCATGCTCGGAGATTACCAAGAGCGGCTCGAACGATCGTCTCCGGATCTTGCGGCGCGCGTGAAGGCTTCGATTCGAGCCGGTCTGCAGGAGATCGCGCGGCTCGATGTGCACATTGGCTATACGAATATTGCCGTGTTCGACATTCATAACTCGATACTCGGGGGTGAGCTTCTCGAGAATGAAGATGTGCGAGACCGCGGGGTGCTTAAGCTATCCGTGTGGGCGGACTTTACCGCGCAGCGGGGTCACCCGCTGGAGTTTAACAGTCCGACGTACACTCCACTTGCCTTGCGCACTCTCGAATCGCTTGTACGGCGGACGACGGATCCAGGGACACGGGCGGTTGCCAACACTATGGCATCCCGTCTGGCGTTGAGTATTGGGCTGAGACTTCATGGGCCAACTCGCCGACTGGCGGGCCCGCACGGACGTGGATATAAGGATTCCCTTCAAGCCGGCAGTAGCCCGCGCGAGGAGCGACTTTTTGAGGTGCTGCAGAGCGGCTTGTATCCAGGGCTCGAGAGCTTGCTTGGCGTCGACCGACTACCGCGCCGTGTAGAGGAGACCGCATCGCGCGAGCAGGGGCTTGCCATGACGACATTGCTCGCGCCTTCGTACTCACTGGGAACGGCGTCCGCACCGTTCATGAGTCAGAGCAATACGCTTATTGCCTATATTGGGCCTGATTCCTACGCTCCCGCGGAAAGCGACTCCGGCGCTGCCCGATCGGGCTCGGTGTTCTACACGCGTTATCTCACGAGCGACAAGTGGTATGAGGACTTCTATCACGCCACCGACCGCCGCGTAGGTCGTAACCTGATCGATGAGGGACTGTTCTACGGAGTTCAGGACGCCGGTGCGGTGCTTGCCGCCTACGCGCCGTCGAGCCTCGAGGCTGTATCCGGTGCGAAGACGGTGCTCGTTTGGTCGGAGATGAGCGAGGTGTCCGAAATCCTGATAGGTGAGCGAAAGGTTAGCCGCCTGCCCGTTGAGCTTGGCCTCGAAGAGGTCGTGGCCGTATCGGTCGGCCGGGCGCTTTTTGCCGTTCGGCCGCTGACTCGGATTGGGCTGGGTGTTGGTGCCGGGGCGTTCCTTGTGGAGCGTGACGGCTCTCTGGTCCTGGAGCTTGTGCAGTATCGCGGGCCACGGAAGGACTTCTGGGAACTGCGGTGGCCCGGCGGTTTCTATCAAGGCAAACCCGTGAACGCTTTTTATCTGGAAACCGCGGAGTCGACGGAGTACGAGTCGCTGTGTGCATTCTCTCGTGCGGTGAAGAAGGGACGGTTATCCGAGCAGCTTGATCCACCGCGCACGTACGATGGAATGAGGCCACGTGTCTGGGAGGCTGAGTACAGGCGGGACGGACATACCGTCGGCATGAAGATCGATGTCAACGCCTGGTCGCTCCTGTCGCGGTGGACCGCTCAGGGCGAGAAGGGATGGCCGCAATTAGATGCACGCGGTGACCCGCAAGGAGCGGTCATTGCCGCGCATGGTTCCGGGGAGGAGCTCGAGGTGGGTGGAGCACGCTTGGTGTTTGGTCACGGGTCGTCATGGCTCTACGCCGATCAGACGAGTAAAACCTGGTACGCCGGGTTCGTCGCTTCGCCCGGGACGGAGGGAGCGGTCGAGCTTGTCGTCCCCGGAGGCAGCGTGCGGCTCAGGTCCGCCGCCACGGGATCGATCGTGTGGCATGCGGGAGAGGTCACGGCGGAGGCTATGGGCTCGGATATCGACGTCGTGACCACCGGTGTAAATCGCTCCGCGACGGATAGATACGGGACTGATCAATAGGGGAGGACTCGCCATGCAGCTACGTGTGATGACGCTCAACTTGCGCCGTGACAACGGGGAGGACGGCGCGTACGCTTGGCCTCGGAGAGTGGATGCCGTGAAAGCGCTCATATCCACGCACGCGCCTGATATTCTGTGCACGCAAGAGGCGTATTCGTACATGGCGGATTCCGTCTCCGCGGGATTCCCCCATTACGATCGCGTGGGCACCGGGCGTATGGCCGACGGCGGCGACGAGCATGTCGCACTGTTCCTAGACCGGAGGCGATTGAGGATTATCGAGCACGGACAGTTCTGGATCTCGCTCGAACCGGATGTACCTGGTAGCAAGGCTTGGGGAACGATCTTTCCGCGGATTTGTAGCTGGTGTGTTACGGCCGACCAGGGTGACGGGACCCAATTGGCCGTGTTCAATGTGCATCTCGACAACCGGCGTGTCGAAGCCCGACGCGCCGCGGCGCCGATCATTGAAGATCGAATGCTGAAAATGCGACAAGCCTTCGGAGACGACCTTCCGGTCATCCTCTGCGGAGACTTCAATGCGTTTCCGGATGCGGAGGAGCTTCGCTCATTCTGTGCGGATTCCGGTCCGGCTGGAATTACCCTTGAGGGCTGCGACGGGGTAACATCCGGAACCTTCCACGGCTTCCGCGGCGTCCCAGGTGATGCCCCGATCGACTACGTACTCACCGGCCCCGGCATCGAGCTCCGGAGACGCTTCGTGGATGATCGGCAGTACCTCTCCACCTGGCCGTCCGACCACTTCCCCGTTATTGCGGATCTTCACGTACCGGAAGTGTCCGTAGCCACGCATGAGTCGGATGCCACGGGAAGGCGTAGTCCGTCGTAGGCGGTTCGGGCGCCGAAAGGTCTTTCGGCGAACCACGCGTCCATCTGTTCGTGATCGAAGCCTTGGTCGGGATTGATGTGTGAGGCGTAGATGGATGTTTTCGCGTCGATTGTGCCGCCTGCCGACATCCGCTCGAGAACCCGCATGAAGCTGCGGCAGTCCAGATGTCCGTAGGGGTAGTCCGGACGATCGCTACGCCCACCGAAGGTACAGTCAAGCACAAGAATGTCTAAGCGTAGTCCGGTGAGGAACTCAAAAACGCTGTCGTCGTAGAATCCGGTGTCCAAACCGTACAGAAGCCGCGTTCCACCTGGAAACTCGATCAGATAGTTCATAACGGGTTCCTGCTTCCGGCGTCCGTTGTGTTTGCCGGGGATCGGGCACACCCTCAGTTCCCCGATCGATTCATAGGTGAAGAAGCTCATGGTGTGGAAGAGATACCAGTCTTCGAGCTCTTTTCGTGCCCTCGTGATGTCGTCGTTCGTCGGTGTCGCAAGGGTCCCGAGGAAGACCCAGGATCGGAGAAACCAGTCCAGTGCCTCATTGCTCATGTGCACGTGGAGCTGCCGACCATTGTTCCGTTTAGCGCCCTTCTTCTGAAGAATGCCGTCGAAGTAGAAGTGATCGCTGTGCGAGTGAGAGATGAGTAGATGCTCGAGGTTGTACCACGAGAGCTGCTCCCGCGCAAGCTGCCAGTGTACGTCGGGTCCTGCATCGATCTGACAGCTACGATTCAGCCGTAGCGATGATCGTGTTCTGAGGTTTTTGTCGCCGGGCCTCAAACCCCGCTCCAAGTCCTCCGCGAAAATCGGCGGCACACCCTGAGCGGCGCCGGTGCCCAAGAAAATAATCCCGTCGTCAGTTCCATGTATCATTGTCTCCGTCCTCTTACACTGTTCTTCGCGTTCTTGCCGCTCATAGTTAAACGTTTAACCAATTTCTAATCAATTGGCTCTGGATTAGGAAGGCACCGATCTGCACACTCCAACGTGAAAGTTGAACTCCAACAAGAGCTCAATCATCCCGGCGAAAAAAGGAGTACGTCTTTGAGTTTACGACGTATAAGTACCTTCTTTCTGATTCTCGCGCTCGGTGCCACCATGGCATGGGCCGGCGGTCAGCAAGAAGCTGGTCAAGAAGAGCAGACGATGACCGACGATGGTCCATCGCTGTCGACAATGGAAGCTCCCATGCTCACCGAAATGGTGAATGCGGGCGAGTTGCCGCCGCTCGAGGAACGACTGCCCAGCGAGCCGGCGGTTGTGGAGCCCTTGGAGAGCCTCGGCAGGTACGGAGGATCCTGGAGAACCATGTATCGTGGCCCCGGTGATTGGCCGTGGTTCACCCGCACTATTGGTACCGACACCTTGGTCAATTGGAACCTGGCGTGGGATGAGTTGCAGCCCGGTATTGCGCGGGACTGGGAAGTGCAAGATGCGGGTGCAACCTACGTCTTTCACCTACGCGAAGGGATGAAGTGGAACGACGGCGAGCCCTTCACGAGCGACGACTTCGTGTGGTGGTACGAGAATGTGGTTACAAATGATGAGATCGCTATACCGTACCCCAGTTTTTTCCGTACCGACGGGGAGCTTTTTGATCTCGACGCCCCGGACGAATACACCGTTGTTTTCAGCTTCAGCCAACCGAATGCCCTGTTTCTAGACGCTGCCGCCTCAGCGGACGGGCGCTATCTGATCCCGCACGCCGAGCACTACTTCAAGCAATTCCACGGCGACGAAAACCCAGACGCGGATGCGATTGCGCAGGACGCCGGCTACAGCGGCTGGGTCGAGTACTATGAGTTCCTCGGTGACCAGTGGTGGGACAATCCCGACCGTCCGAGCCTCTACGCATGGACGCCGGAGACCGGTGTCGGAGAGGGAACTGAGCAGTGGGTGGTAACCCGCAACCCCTACTACTGGAAAACCGACAGCGAGGGACGACAGCTGCCCTATCTGGATCGGGTCGTGTTCTACTCCGTACCCGATTCCGAGGTGCGCCTATTGCGTATCACCGCCGGAGAGATCGACCTTCAGTCTCGCGGGGTGTCGAATAACGACAGATCGGTCTACGAGGAGAATAAAGAGCGCGGTGACTATCGCTTCTTAACCCTCGAAAAAAGTGACACGAACACCGACGGTATCGCCT
This sequence comes from uncultured Spirochaetaceae bacterium, assembly GCA_964345195.1. Classification (GTDB taxonomy): domain Bacteria; phylum Spirochaetota; class Spirochaetia; order DSM-27196; family PWMO01; genus CAYFQV01. The sequence goes on along the minus strand of CAYFQV010000092.1, from coordinate 7,674 downwards.
TTAACCAAACCGTGGAAGATCCCGTTCTTCGTGAGATTTTCCGGCAGAAAGACTTTCGGGTGGCAATGTCACTGGCCATCAATCGCCAAGAGATCAACGATCTGTTTTTCTTCGGCGCGACGGAGCCCCACCAGATAGGACCACGTCCCTCCATGGCGTTCTACAACGAGCGCTTGGGAACGCAGTACACCGAGTATGATCCGGAGCGGGCGAACCAGTTGCTCGACGACTTGGGGTATACGCGGAACGACGACGGTTTGCGCGTTGGTCCGGATGGGAATGAGATCAGCGTCACCCTGACGGCGCACCAAGCCCAGGACCGTCTGGAAATTGTAAAGCAAGGTTGGGAAGCCGTCGGAATCCAGACCAATCTCAACATCATTGAGCGCTCACTCATGACTGAGCGCTATTTGAACAATCAGCATGAGGTCGGTCGCTACTACAGCAATCCCGGGCTTAACGATTGGTTCCTCGACTCGCGGCACACAATCCCAACGCATTGGGAGTCGATCTTTGCAGTGCCTTGGGCCAATTGGTACAGTGGAAACTCCGGTCCCACCCAAGAGCCCCCTGCCGACGTGAAGGAGATGCAGACTATCTTAGAGGACGCGTTGGCGGAACCGGACCTCCAAGAGCGCTACGAGACTATTCAACCCGCGCTCGAGATTGCAGCCGATCGTTTCGACGTAATCGGTCTCGTTTTGCAGACGCCGAGTTTCGGCATTGTTCGAAACGATTTCCATAACGTGCCCGAGCGCATGTTTAATACCGGAGGCTCGTACAACGATCCCGGTCCGGCCAGGCCGGAGCAGTTCTGGACTTCACGCGAGCTCAACTGATCTTGAGCAATAGGTTGTTAGAATAGCTGCTCCTGCTTCGGCAGGTTTCTCGCTGATCCCTGCGCGGCGTCGCCGCGCAGGGATTTTGCGTATAACAAACTGTTTGGAGAGCTGAGGTAAACCGCGGTGCTGAAGTACATACTCCGACGAATCCTCTACATGATTCCGACCATCTTTTTTATCTCGATAGTCGCGTTCATCATTATCAATCTTCCGCCCGGCGATTATTTGACCGCCATGGTGGCCGCGCAGGCCGAGGAGGGAGACGCCGGAGCGGCTCAGCAGCAGGCTGAGCGTTTGCGTGAACGCTATGGACTCGGTGAGTCGGTGTTTGTGCAGTACTGGCGGTGGATTTCCGGGATTGTTACACGGGGTGACTTCGGGCAATCTTTTGAATGGCGGAGACCGGTCGGCGAGCTGATATGGTCGAGGTTGACCCTTACGCTGGTTCTTTCGCTTGCAACGACGCTGTTTATCTGGCTCGTTGCCATTCCTATCGGGATCTATTCGGCGGTGAAGCAATACTCCATTGGAGACTACACCTTCACCACGATCGGCTTCTTGGGCCTGGCGATTCCGAATTTCCTCCTTGCGCTTGTGTTCATGTACATTGGATTTTCGGTCTTCGGTCAGACTGTTGGGGGTCTCTACTCGCCGGAATACATAGATGCGCCGTGGACCATCGACAAGATCATCGACATGCTTGCGCATCTGTGGATTCCCGTAATCGTCTTGGGCACCGCGGGGACGGCCGGTCTCATTCGTACGCTCCGTGCGAATCTTTTGGACGAGCTGCGCAAGCCGTACGTGATGACGGCTCGTTCGAAAGGCATGCGGGAACGGCGCCTGATCATGAAGTACCCCGTTCGCATCGCTATGAATTTCTTTGTCAGCGCTCAGTCGAACATACTCGTGTCATTGGTGTCGGGGGCGACGATCGTGTCGGTGGTCTTGAATCTACCCACCACCGGCCCTTTGCTTCTTCGCGCCTTGTTTGCGCAGGACATGTACCTCGCCGGCAGTTTCATTTTAATGCTCAGCACTTTGAATGTGATAAGCACGCTCATCTCCGACATTGTGCTGGCGTGGCTCGATCCTCGTATTCGCTATTCGTGAACAGCGCGGCGCTACTCTTGATTTGCTCGCTATAGGGGTGTAAGGCAACCGTGGAACAACGAAGAGTTCAGCGATCGTATGACCGTGATCACGTGAAGGGGCGCGGCTCGGTGAACCCGCCCCGACTCCCGTTCTGGTCGCGGATCCGCAAAGCACGCGACGGGAAGCTCGCCGAGTATGCCCCCACCGGGGTGGGAGAGGGTGTATCCGCGCAGCAGGACTTGAGCGGAAGCATTGAGGAAACGCAGTGGCGGCTCATCTGGAGGAAATTCCGAAAGCACAAGCTTGCCATGGGTGGGCTCATAATCGTGGCTGTTTTCTACTTCGTTGCGCTTTTTGCTGAGTTTCTCGCTCCAATGGATCCGTATCGGTATGACACCAAAATGCCCTACGCGCCGCCGCACAGCCTACGGCTATTCGAGCCGACGGAGGATGGAGCGGTGTTTAATCCCCACGTCCTCGGTTTCGACGTTGAGGTAGATCTGGTGCGCCAACGTCGCTTCTTCACTCCCGACGAGGATAAGGTGATAGAAGTGGGCTTTCTCGTCCCCGCTGAAGAGTACCGGCTCATGGGCCTGATCCCCTTGGAACGACGTTTCTTCGGCGCCGTTGATCCACAGCAGTCCGTCTTTCTTTTAGGTGCCGACCGCCTGGGCCGCGATCTGTTGAGCAGGATGATCTACGGAACTCGTGTGTCCATGACGGTGGGCTTGGTCGGTGTAATACTGAGTCTGGTTTTGGGGGTCACCTTCGGGGGTATGTCCGGGTACTTCGGAGGAGCAGCGGATACGATTATTCAGCGAGTAATCGAGTTTCTGCAATCTATACCTTCAATACCGCTGTGGCTCGGCCTTTCCGCGGCAATCCCGACGAATATCGAACCGGTGATGAGCTACTTCTTCATAACCGTCATTTTGTCGGTCATTGGATGGACGGGACTTGCCCGCGTCGTGCGTGGCAAATTCATGTCGCTGAAAACCGAAGACTTCGTGTTGGCTGCACGGCTGGACGGCTGTTCCAGTTCTCGTGTAATTCGTCGTCACATGGTGCCCTCTTTTACGAGCCATATCATTGCCACGACCACCCTTGCGGTGCCGCGCATGATCATCGGCGAGACGTCACTGAGCTTTCTCGGACTCGGTCTTAGACCACCCGTTATCAGTTGGGGTGTGCTCTTGGAGGCTTCACAAAACGTTCGCACGCTCTCTCTCGCGCCCTGGTTATTGCTTCCGGGATTGCTGGTGACCATTGCTGTACTCGCCTTGAACTTTGTCGGAGATGGACTGCGGGATGCCGCAGACCCGTACGCGTAGGATCAATCATGGAAGACGAATTCGAAACGAAAGATGGACGAGCTGAGGAACGAGGCTTCGGTAAGACAGGAGGCCAAAGCCTCGTGGAGGTGTCCGACCTCAAGACCTACTTCTTTACCGATCGCGGTGTCGTACCGGCGGTCGATGGGGTTTCGTTCTCGGTGCCGTATGGGAAGACCCTCGGCATTGTCGGGGAGTCGGGCTCGGGAAAGAGCGTCACGGCTCGATCCCTCATGGGGCTTATTCAAGAGCCCGGTCGCATTGTGTCCGGATCAATTGACTTGGAACGGCCCGACGGTTCCCGAGTCGACGTGGCGAGCCTGAATCCATACGGCGCGGAGCTGCGTGCGATTCGGGGAGCTGAGATTTCACTCATCTTTCAAGAGCCCATGGCTGCGTTGAGTCCGGTGCACACCATCGGCGATCAGATCATGGAGATGATCCGCCTGCATCAGCATGTCGACGATCGCGAGGCACGCTCCCAGGCCATTCGAATGCTCAAGCGGGTCGATATGCCCAAGGCGGAAGATCGGGTGGATGCTTACACCTTCGAGCTCTCGGGCGGTATGCGGCAGCGCGCTATGATCGCCATGGCGCTTGCGTGTGAGCCCCGTCTCGTCATTGCCGACGAGCCCACGACCGCCTTGGACGTGACGACCCAAGCGCGAATCCTCGACCTCATTCGGGAGTTGCAGAAACACTTGCGAATGTCCGTATTGTTTATTACCCACGACCTCGGTGTTGTTGCGGAGATCGCGGATGAGGTCGCGGTCATGTACCTTGGTCGCGTCGTCGAACGGGGACCGGTCGAACGGATCTTCGAGAAACCGCTGCACCCCTATACAAAGGCGCTCGTGCGCTCAGTGCCTAAACTCGGCGTCCGCGGTCGTCACCGCCTCGAGGCGATCTCCGGCATGGTTCCGCATCCGTCGAACCGCCCCGGCGGCTGCCCGTTCCACGATAGGTGTCCACAATTCATGCCCGGTGTGTGTAATGAGTTGGTCCCGCCGCTCGAGTTTCCTGAAGAGGATCACGAAGTCAGCTGTCTTCTTTACAGCGATGTTGATGCGGTTCGGCGCAACCAGCAAACCGAAGCGACAAGCATGGAGGGAGAATCGTGAGCAAGTCCGATGTTTCGGCCGCGGCTACGCGGCAGGCCCAGCGGCCCGACGGGCCTCGAGAGCCGGGAGTGCTCGATCCCGACGAGCTTCTCCGCGTCCAATCACTCAAGGTGCATTTCCCCGTCCAGAAGGGGGTTCTCAGGCGACATGTTGGAGATGTGCGGGCGCTCGATGACGTGACCTTTTCCGTGCGCCAAGGCGAGGTGCTTGGGCTTGTGGGGGAATCGGGGTGCGGCAAGACAACCACGGGACGGAGTATTGTTCGGATCCAGGACCCGACGGCCGGTCATATATACTACCGGGATGATAGGGGTGAAGTAATCGACCTGGCTGCTCTCTCCGAACGTCGGCTCTTTCGGTATCGTCGTCAGATCCGGATGATTTTCCAGGACCCTTTCGCATCCCTGAACCCACGACTACCGGTGTCGGATATCATCGGAGAGGTTTTGGAAATTGCCGGGTGGAAACCGTCGGAGATCCGTGAGCGTGTACAGTATCTCCTCGACAAGGTTGGGTTGCGGCCCGAATACGTCGAACGATTTCCCCACGCGTTCAGTGGGGGCGAGCGGCAGCGTATCGGGATCGCTCGGGCACTCGCTTCGAACCCGCGCCTCGTCGTGGCCGATGAAGCTGTTTCCGCTCTCGACGTATCTATCCAGGCTCAGACAATCAACCTGCTCCAGGACCTACAGGATGAGTTCGATCTCACCTATCTGTTCGTCGCTCACGATCTCTCGGTGGTGGAGCATATTAGCGACCGTATTGTCGTCATGTACGTCGGTAAAATTGTTGAAATCGCCTCGAAGGACGAGCTGTTTGGTCGACCTCAGCATCCATATACCGAGGCGCTCTTGGCATCCGTGCCGCAGCCGGATCCAAAGCTACGCCGTCTCACGAACAAGTCGAGGCTCGAGGGGGAAGTCGCCGATCCGGCAAATCCACCCTCAGGTTGCTACTTCCACCCACGCTGTCCATATGCGCAAGAACGGTGTCGACAGGAGGCCCCTCGCTTGCGTGAACTATCGGACGGACATCAGGTTGCCTGTCACTTCGCCGAAGAGCTCGAGCTCACCGGCATTCCCGCGATCGAGTAGTTGCGCCTCACCGATAGTGGTCTCGTAACGCGTCTATATGGGCTTCCAGACCTTGGAGCTCTGCTCGACCTACTTGGTCAATGAGGTTGTGTTCCTCACCGGGATCGGTATCGATTCGAAACAGCTCGGCGGCGCGGCCGTCATAGCGGATTAACTTCCAGCTGTCCGTTCGCAGCATATCGTGGGTGTCGTACTCGGACAGAAGGGCTTCGTTCTCACGAGCCGTCGTTCCTATGAGCGAACGGCCTGCCACTGCGGCATCCACCGTATCCGCTTCAATACCGAGGAGATCGACCGCCGCACGATAGACATCAACGCCGGAGACTAATCTATCCGAAACGAAAGGCTCCATGCCGGGCACCGAGACGACTAAGGGGATCCGCACGGCGGCTTCACGGAAATTAAATTTGAGCATGATCCCATGCTCGCCGGCCATCTCACCGTGGTCCGCGACAAGGATAACCGCGGTCCTGTCGCGCAGACCGCTAGCTTCGAGAGCGTCGAGGATCCGGCCGACCGACTGGTCGGCGAGTTCCAGAAGCCCGTAATACCCCGCAATCAACTGCGCCCACTCATGATCGGTGAGATGCGCCCAGTCTCCGGCCAACTCCTGCATGAACGGGGCCGGGCTGTCTGTTCGGTTGCGCGGAATGTGATTGCGCGCAGCCGCGATTCGCTTCTCGTACAGCGCCTTCGGCGGCCGGAATGGCGGGTGCGGCTCATGGAGGTTACACCACATGAGGAAGCGATTGTCGTCACGTGCCAAGCGTTGCAACTCCTCGGCGGCGCAATCGGCTTCGTAGCTGCTGCGGTACTCTCGCGGGCTCCGTGGGCTCGGACCGCCGGTCGTTCGCCGTGCATGGCGAGTGTTTTCCGCTTCAAGAACCGATCGCGTTTCCTCCGATAACGAGTCCATCCATTTTTGCTTCGATCCTCGGTTTAGCTGGAAGCCGTCCGGGCCGGATCCGCGCCATCCATTGCTACCGATGCCCACGGTTTCGATACCCGCAGCGCCGGCCTGATGCGCGATCGTGCGAAGCTCGCGGCTGTGGTTCGAGCGGTTGGTGACCACGCCGTGTTGGTGCGGGTAGAGACCGGTCATGAGCGACTGCCGGGCCGGATTGCAAACGGGCGCCGCCGTGAAGGCGTTGGTGAAGTGACCGCCGGCGGCGGCGAGGCGCTGCATGTTCGGCACCGATGCGAGCCCGTCGCTTGTTGCCGAGAGGGCGTCGGCTCGCATCTGGTCGAGGACGATCACCAAGAGGTTATCGGTCGTATTGAGACCGGAGTTATTGAGGCTATCGCTGTGCATGCTCATCCCATCTCTCTAGTTGAAGCCGTTACAGCTGCGGCGCCGGGGCTGCTGGATGTTCGGATAAGAAGCTCGCTCTTTACCAAAACTTGAGTTTCATCCACTTTCTTGTCACGTATCAGCCGGGAGAGGATCTCCCCTGCAATATAGCCCATTTTGCGTAACGGCGGCCGGAAGCTCGTGATAGGCGTAGGCCAAAATGCGGCGTACTCCTTGTCGTCAAAGCCGACAACCCGGAGCTGTTCGGGGACTCGTATTCCCGCCGCGGCGGCGTAGTTGAGCGCGCCGGCGGCAATGTCGTCGTTGTGACAGAAAATGCCGTCTATCCCGGGATCCTGTTCCAGCAGTCGGCGAAGTGCGTCGTGGCCGCCCGTACTTGTGTAGGAACTGACGACAACCCGTTCCGGTGGAAGCGCGGTGTTCTGTTCCCTCAAGTAGTCCGAGAAGCCACGAAGGCGGCTGTTCGCGGAGGCCCGTTCCGGTGGTCCGGCTATGACCGCCGGCCGTGTGGCGCCACTACAAAGCAAATGCTCGGCGGCTTGGGCGCCGCTGAGAGCGTTGTCGGTCATTACGCTTGGACATCCCGGCACCATGGGGCAATTCACGCTGACCAGCGGCACACTCACCGGATTCACCTTGAGAATCGGTGTTGTCGAGGCTACCCCGGAGAGAAACACCAGCCCGTCGAGTCCTTTCTTCTCCATCTGCTTAGCGGCCAGATCTTCTTCTCCACCGAGAGTGTCGATAGACCCAATGAGAAGGGCGTAGCCCGTTTCGAGGGCGCTCTCCTCGATTCCGGCAATGACGAAGGGTGTCGCGGGTTCGGTCAGGCGAGCCACCAAGAGCCCAATAGTTCCGAACCTCTCGGACTTCAGGGCG
>CAYFQV010000091.1:9262-13013 GCA_964345195.1 uncultured Spirochaetaceae bacterium | reverse complement strand
CTCACACTCTACGTGGTGCCTTCGATCCTGCGCTTCATGCGCCGGCCGGCGGGGTAGCGTTCTCCCCATTCTCGACGGGGCGACAAATGTGAGCGAGTGATACTATCTGTTCCGAGGACTTCGAAGCCGACCCTCATGTCGCACTTTTTCAGGCAAGTATGAGTTTGATGCCTTTTTCGCGTATACCTGCGGCCAGTTCTTCGGGGAGTTCCTTTGTTGTCACGATGGTGTGAAACCTGGCGAGGTCAGCGACTTTGTAGAACGAGGTCTTGTCGAATTTCGTGTGATCGGCAATCAAAATACACTCTCCGGCCATGTCGATAATCTTCTTCTTCACACCGACCTCGAAGATCGAGAAGTTCGAAACTCCCTTCTCCAGATCGATCGCATCTGCCGACATGATGGTCCGGTCGATACTAAAGTGATCGAGCATCTCGAGTGCGAGTGTCTCTCCGATTGTATAGTAGCCAGGACGAATCAGGCCACCGACGATAATAGATTCAATGTTTTCATACTTGGCGAGCTCATCGGCGACTTTTACATCAGTAGTCACCACCCGCAATTGGTTGCGCCGGTGCAACTGCATAGCAGCGTGCAGACAGGTTGTGCCGGAGTCCAGCAGAAGACGGTCACGATCCTGCAACTCGTCTACCAAGCCTGTCGCGATGCGCCGCTTCAATTCAGTGTTGAGGCTTTGTTTCAGCTCGAACATGTACTCGATATCATCGGCCGCGTTTCGCAGAACCGCTCCGCCGTGAACGCGGCCAACTTCCTTGTGCATTGATGCAAGGAAGTCGATATCGCGGCGGATGGTTGACTCGGACACATCGAGTACCTTGGATAAGTACTTCGTGGAGGCATTGCCCTTGTGCTTTAAAAGGTCATGGAGTTGGGTTATACGTTCAGCGTGTTTCACCGTTGTACTCTGTGTCTTTTGTACCACGCTGTTTGCTGGAGCGCAACGATCCGAAGTAGTAGCTAAGCAGAGGTGAAACGCGACGAAAACAAAAGTAAGTTTGAGCATTTTACGTGCAATATATGCTTGACTCTTGCGCATTTCATGCACAGAATCGGGGTAGTTTGTCAGAAAACGATTGGAAGGAGGGGGAGCGTACGTGAAACGCCTGTGGACAGAGGAGCTTTTCGGAACGTCAAAACCGATTGTTGCTATGTGCCATCTCGACGCATTGCCCGGGGATCCGAGTTTCGACCGCGCCGCGGGGATGGGGCAGGTCGTGGCGCACGCGCGAGCTGATCTGTTGGCACTCCAGAATGGTGGCGTCGATGCGGTGCTGTTCTCCAACGAGTTCAGCTTGCCTTACAAAACAAAGGTCGACAGCGTTACTGTGGCATCGATGGCGCGTGTCATCGGTGAGCTCAAGGCTGATATCCAGATTCCTTTCGGTGTAAATGTTCTATGGGATGCGGTCGCCTCGCTTGACCTGGCTGCAGCGGTCGGCGCTGGTTTTGTGCGCGAGATCTTCACCGGTGTATATGCCAGTGATTTCGGTTTGTGGAACACCGACTGCGGGGAAACGGTTCGCCATCGCGACCACGTTCACGCATCGGACGTGCGGATGCTGTTCAACATCGTGCCGGAATCGGCGGTCTATCTTGCTGAACGGGAGGTGGTGAGTATTGCCAAGTCCACTGTATTTAACGCCAGGCCGGACGCGCTTTGTGTGTCCGGGCTAACTGCAGGAACGGTGACGGACGAAGCGACTCTCAAAGCCGTGAAAGATACCGTTCCGGATACCATTGTATTCGCCAATACCGGGGTGAAACCTGAAAACCTCGAGCAGCAACTGGCCGTCGCCGACGGGGCCGTCGTAGGAACCTCTTTTAAGCATAATGGCGTTTTCGAGAATCATGTGGATGAGGCTCGAGTGAAGGAATTCATGGACAAAGTCCGCCGATTCCGATCGTAATTGCCGAGGAAAGGTGTACCAACCATGTGTAGGAGCGTTGAACAGCCTTGCAACTTAATACGGTTTTATGTATATTGTTGCAATACGGCATCGAGTGCCGGATTAGTTGGCGAAAAATGCACTTGCGAGGGCTTTTAGGCTGACAAAACTCTGCGAAGTAGCTGAATCTTCGGCTTTTATTCGCTTTTGAATAAAGATGTATCCAGATGAATGACATCGGTATTGGGATCGACATTGGAACCACAGCAGTAAAGCTTGTAGCCGCGAACACCGAAGGGCAGATACTGTTTGAGGATTCAACCGAGCACCCCTTGTTGTCTCGCCGGAGCGGGTTCGCAGAGGAAGATCCGGAGCTATGGTGGTCCGGAACCCTAGAATTACTGCGGCGGCTGGCGGAGACAATCGATCCGGCGCGTGTTGCCGCAATTAGCTGTTCCGGTATGGTGCCGACCGTGATTCTGATAGATTCTGAGGGCTTAGCCGTACGGCATTCGATACAGCAAAACGACGCACGGGCGACTCACGAGATTGCTGCCTGGAAACGGCGAATTGACGAGGATTCGTATTTCCGACGCACCGGGAACACCGTCAATCAGCAGGTAGTGTTTCCTAAGCTGGAGTGGCTTCAGACGCACGAGCCGGCTCACGTCGCTCGCACCGCGCTTATTATGGGTTCTTACGACTACATCGGATACCGGCTAACCGGTGTTCCTGTGGTGGAGCGGAATTGGGCGCTCGAGAGTGGCATGTGGCAGCTCGACGAAGAAGCCTGGGACGGCGAGGTGTTCGAGAGGCTGGGCATCCCCGAATCGTGGCTGCCACCTGTCAAGCGTAGCGGAGAGTTGATAGGAGGTTTGAGTAGCGGTGTCGCTTCATACACCGGGCTACTGGAAGGTACTCCGGTGGTCACCGGTATCGCCGACCATGTAGCGTCGGCCTTTGCCTCCGGTGTTGTGGAGAACGGCGACATGCTGCTCAAGCTCGGCGGAGCCGGTGACATCCTTGTTGCCGCCGACAGCGCGAAGGTTGATCCCCGTTTATTTATTGATTACCACCCGCTGCCCGGGAAATTCCTGCTCAACGGGTGTATGGCCGCGAGTGGATCCGTGATCCGATGGCTGCTCGAGATCTTTCGGGACAGCGATCTGGATACCCTCACGAAAGAAGCTGCGAAGCTTCCCCCTGGATCGGATGGCCTCGTCGCGCTTCCATATTTCCTCGGCGAGAAAACACCAATCTTTGACACGGATGCCCGCGGCGTATTCTTTGGCCTCACTCTCAGTCACGGTCGCGCGCATCTCTTTCGGGCGGTTCTCGAGGCCGTGGCCTTCGGATTCATGCACCATGTTGAGATTCTCAAAGATATCGGGATCACGCCGAGACAAGCATTCTTGTCAAACGGCGGCGCACGTAGTCCTCTCTGGAAGCAGATTGTGCTCGATGTAGTGGGCCTTCCGGGCACGTACGTGCCGAATCATCCTGGCTCCTGCATCGGCGCTGCATTTGTTGCGATGGACGGTGTGGGTGCAGCATCGGGATGGAAGCCCCTCCACCGGTTTCTCGAGCGCGGCGAAAGTATCGATTATTCACCCGAAAATCACCATCTCTACGCACATTACTTCACAGTGTACCGTGATTTGTATGAACGACTGAGAACACTCTTCCCCGATTTAGGTGAAGGTCCACACGAGGAGGACAGCGATGGGTAAGCTTGAGGGAAAACACGCATTCATAACGGGCTCTGCAGCCGGCATCGGCCGGGCAATCTCACTGAAGCTGGCCGAGGACGGAGCCACCCTCGTACTCGCCGACAAGGACGAATC
>CAYFQV010000091.1:3329-9162 GCA_964345195.1 uncultured Spirochaetaceae bacterium | reverse complement strand
GGTGTATGGCGCGTGACGAAGGAAGTTACGCCGTACATGATGAAAGCGGGTGCCGGTCGGATCGTAATGACCGCATCGATGGCGGCGAAGCTTGGGGCGCCTCTCCTCTCGCACTATTCGGCGTCGAAGTTCGCTGTGGTTGGTTTCGTGCAGGCGGTTGCGAAAGAGCTAGCCGAACACGGGATAACCGTAAACGCCGTGTGTCCGGGTTTCGTAAAAACAGAGATGCAGGATCGCGAAATCGTATGGGAAGCGAAGCTTCGTGGCATTCCTGACCCCGATTCAGTTCGTCAAGAGTATGTCGATATGACGCCCCTTGGTCGCCTCTGCATGCCGGAGGACGTAGCGAACGTTGTCGCCTTTCTCGCCTCGGAGGAGTCTCAGTTCATGACAGGACAAGCCTTGAACGTGACCGGAGGTATATGTGTCCACTGATCCGTTGATCGTTGCCGATGGGATACGAGCCGCAGCGCTCTCCGGCGGTCGAATAATTCGAGAATCGTTCGGCTCTCGAGGCAGCGCCACCGTAGAGGAGAAGACGTCATTCTCCGATCTGGTCACTACGGTGGATCATCGGGTCAACGAACACGTGGTCGAGCTGCTCACAGCGCTACTCCCCGGTTTCGCAATAATCAGTGAAGAGTCGGCGGATGTGCCAGGAAACACTCACGCACTGTACGTGGATCCGATTGACGGCACTATGAACTTCATTCACGGCTTCCGAGAAGTTGCTGTCAGCATAGGTTACTGGGCCGGGGGGCATGCAGCAGCCGGGGTTGTCTATAACCCGATAACTGATGAGCTGTTCACGGCAGTCGCCGGTCACGGAGCTCACAGAAACGGGTTGCCGATCCATGTGTCGACTGTCGGGGCCCTCGACGAATCGCTTGTGGCGAGCGGTTGGCCTTATGATAAACAACTTGTAGAGGAAGCCGCCGCCATGATGGGACAAATGTGCCTGACCGCACGGGAAGTGAGAACGATCGGAAGCGCCGCGTTGGCCGCCTGTTATGTCGGTGCCGGGATTTTCGATGGATTCTGGGAATGGGGATTGGAACCGTGGGACCTTGCAGCGGGTATGCTGATTGCTCGTGAAGCTGGTGCAATAGCTACCGATGCGGACGGGTCCGAGTTTTCGCTTGCCCGGGCCAACATCGCGGTCGCCGGTCCACGCATACATGGAGCATTGGTTGACGTTGTCAACCGTGGAATACCCTCTCGAAGGAGGTAATGCGTATGCTGTTAATGCGCAAAGCCGCAGCAGTAATGCTGTTGATGATGGTTGCGATGTGGGGCTTTGCCGGAGGGCAAGGCGAGGCTGAGCAGGAAGCCGGAGCGTCGAGTGAAGAGGATCAACCCTTCGCTGGTACGACTCTATCGATTGCGAGTATGAACGATCCGTTCAACTTCGTCATCGAAGAGATGCTTCCGTTGTTTGAAGCCGAAACAGGAATCGATGTTCAGATGGATATCATTCCGTATAACGGATTGAGAGAACGCACGCTTACGGACCTCGTGAGTGGGTCGGCGTCGTTCGATGTCATCACGATGGACATCGTGTGGATGGGAGAGTGGGCCGAAGCAGGGTTCATCACGCAACTCGATGAGTATATCGAGCAGGATGGCGTGGACATGGATGCATTCTTGCCCGGCGCTCTCGATGGACTGGCGTACTGGGACGGTGATACGTACGGGATGCCTATTGGGGCTTATCACTTTCTCATGCACTATCGCACGGATTTGCTCGAAGAAGTTGGGATGGAAACACCTACGACGTTTGACGATGTCATGGCCTTTGGCGAGGCCGTCCAGGATCCCGCTTCGGACCAGTACGGTATTGCGGTACCGATGGTCCGCGGAGCGCCGATCGTTCACTACTCGCTTGCGTACCTCAGCGGTGCCGGCGGCGGTGTTCTCAACGATGCGCGGGAGCCGACCATGGACTCACAGGTTGCTCGCGATGTCTACACTTACTACGAGCAGTTCCTCGACATAGGACCGGACGGGATGCCGAGCTACGATTGGTTCTCCGTAAGTGACGCGTATCAGCAGGGACGGGTGGCCATGCTCGGTGCATGGAACGTAGTATCTCCCGGCTTCGAGAACCCGGACGAGTCCGTCGTGGCGGGAGATACCGAGTACTCCGTTATGCCGAAGCTGAATGACGCTGACGAGGCCCAGGTGCCGTTCGGCGGTTGGTCGCTTGTCATTAACGATGATAGCCGGAAGAAAGAAGCGGCATGGGAGTTCATCAAGTGGATCACCAGCGAAGAAGTGCATCTCGAATACGCAAAACGCGGGGGAACCCCCGTGCGCTTCGACACGCTCGAGAACGAGGAGTTGCAGGCTGAGCGCCCGTGGTACGAAATTGTGCTGCAAATCGAGCGCAATGGTTTGTCTGATGCCCGTTATCGCCCGCGGATCCCGGAATGGGTGGAGATCGAAGAGACTCTCGGCCTGAATCTCAACGAGGCAATGATCGGTCAAAAGACCGTGGATGAAGCCCTTGAAGAGTCACAATCTGAACTGGAAGAGATCTTGGGCAACTAACTATGATCCACGAAGGTCTTGATTGAACGGTTTTAGGTAAGGTCGGCGCTGACCATGGTCGGCGCCGGCTTCTCTCGATTCTCATTCGGAGGCGAGAATTGACATCCCAGCTAAAGAACCACAATACGGAACGTCGCTGGTACCTGATTTTTCTTCTCCCGGCGCTCGTTCTCCTGGTATCGATCACGCTCGGCCCTTTTCTCTTCTCTGTATTCGTGAGTCTGCACGACTGGAGCCTTCGCAGCGCAGACGGAATGAGCTTTATCGGTTTTGGGAATTACGTCCGTCTGTTCGGGGACTCGCAGTTTCGAAACTCGATACTCGTCACCGGCTTATTCTGGGTTCTCGGGCTTCTCATTCAGATACCGATCGGCTTCGCAATCGCCATGCTTCTCAATCGAGAGATGAAAGTGATGCGGGTGTTTCGGACTGTCATTTTGCTGCCTATGATGGTCACGCCAATCGTGGTCGCCCTCATGTGGCAAATGATGCTTAATAATGAGTATGGTGCCGTTCGGCATCTCTTGCTTCTGGTGGGCTTTGAAAGCGTGCCGATCTGGCTCGGAGATCCCCGAACGTCGCTTCTGACGCTGGTTTTCATAGATAGCTGGCAATGGACACCGATGGTGGTGTTGTTCTCACTTGCTGGACTGAGAACACTTCCAAGCGACCACACAGAGGCAGCCCTCATTGAAGGCGCGCGGCTACGTCACCTGCTTCGCTACGTCATTCTACCGTGGGTTAGTCAGGTAATGTTGGTGGTCGTCGTACTGCGCACGATGGATATCATAAAGCTCTTCGACAAGATCTATGTGATGACGAAGGGTGGCCCGGGCACGTCAACGGAGACAATGACATACTTCGCCTACCGCAAAGGTTTTGGTGAGTTCGACATGGGCTACGCTTCTGCGCTTTCGATTGTAATTCTTGTCATGGTGATTCTTATCAGCACGCGAGCCATCAAGCTCTTCAGGCGGAAATGAGTATGCAGATGCATTTTGGCCGAGGTGTAACATGACCATCGACAGACGCAAAGCCGGCGATACGATGGCGATTGTCGCGGTCATAGCTATCCTCATCTTTTTCATGTTTCCGATCTACTGGATTGGATCCATAGCGTTTAAGGTCCGACCCGATATATTCGCATGGCCGCCGAAGTACTTCGTATTCACGCCGACACTCCAGAACTTCGAGTTGATGTTATTTGGACAGAGAAGTTTTTTGCCCAATCTGTTCAATAGTCTCGTCATTGCGATCAGCTCTACCAGTTTGTCCCTCCTGCTTGGTTCTGCGGCAGGCTACTCGTTGTCGAGGTGGAAGTTCAAGCGTAATGAAGACGTGGCCTTCTACATCCTTTCCACCAGAATGTTGCCGCCCATAACCGTTGTGATTCCTATTTATTTGATTTTCCGCGTGCTTGGGCTTATCGACACCTACGTGGGGGTGATGCTCGCTCACACCATCTTCAACCTGCCGCTCGTGACATGGATGATGAAGAGCTTTTTCGATGATCTTCCTATCGAGATCGAGGAGTCCGCCCGAGTAGACGGTTGTACCGTTCCTCAGGCCTTCGGCCTCATTACGCTGCCGTTGGCGGCCCCTGGCTTGGTGGCTTCAGGCATTTTCGCGTTCATCTTTTCCTGGAACGAGTTTCTCTTCGCCCTGGTGCTCTCCGGATTTAGGACGAAAACGATACCGGTCGCGCTCATTGGATTCCAGTCGAGCATAGGTACCCGATGGGGCGAGATGGCGGCGGGGGCCTTCATAGCGCTGCTGCCCGTTCTGATCTTTACGCTTATTGTGCAACGATACCTTGTAAGAGGCTTGACCGCAGGGGCGGTGAAACAGTGATTAGTGATACCGGAGCACCAGTAAGCTGGAAAGGAGCTGAACGACATGACGGCACATGAGAAGGTAGCGAAGGTAGTAGAGGAAGAGCGTGAAGGGATCATCGAGTATCTGCGAGATCTCGTACGCATCAAGAGCATCAACCCGGTGTTTATCGAGAGCGAGCCGGTGGAGGAGCGCCAGTGTCAGGAGTTTCTCGCCGAGAGTTTGCGCGAGATTGGGTTTACCGAAATTGACATGTGGGAGCCCGACGCTGCGGAGTTGCGACGCAAGTACCAGGGCAAGCCTGGCTACACGGAGAACCGAAAGTTTGAAAACCGGCCGAACCTGGTGGGGCGGCTGCCGGGAAGCGGCGGGGGACGGTCCATGTTTCTTGCCGGGCATATTGACGTGGTCGGTGCAGACCCTGAGACCGAAGATTGGAAGCACGACCCGTTTGATCCGGTGGTAGAGGATGGAGTGATGTACGGGCGCGGCTCTGCGGACATGAAGGGCGGGGTTGCGGCGATGCTGCAGGCGGTGCGGCTGATTCACAAGGCCGGCTATCGACTCAAGGGGGATGTGCTCTTTGGGACGGTGGTGGATGAAGAGACCGGCAGCATGGGGATGCTCTCGGTTGTGGACCGTGGCTACAAGGCTGACGCGGGTATCATGACCGAGCCGACGAGCAATCAGCTGAGTCTTCTGTGCCGTGGGATCATCTGGGGACGCATAGGGGTTCGCGGGAAGAGCGGGCACATCGAGGTGTTCCAGCCCAACGAGATGGAAGGCGGAGCGGCGGACGGCATCGAGAAGGGGACGCGGCTGCTGCGGGAGATTGAGGTGATGAACCGCGAGTGGGCGCGTCGCAGCGACAAGCGCCATCCGCTATTGCCGCGGCCGAACGAGATCAACGTCTCGATGATCAAGGCGGGGCAGCATCCGAGCGCGTATGCGGAGCAGTTCGAGGCTACGGTGGACATCCAGTACCTGCCGAACGAGCGTGACAAGAACGGGCTCGGAGGCGCGGTGAAGCGCGAGATCGAAGAGCGGCTCAACGCGGTAGCGGCGGCTGATCCGTGGATGCGTGAACACCCAGTCGAGTACGACTGGTTCGTCGATGCGGATTGTGCTGAAGTCGCGCCTGACTTCGAATTGGTTCCGGTGTTAAGCCGGCACGTCGAAACCCTAGGCATCGACACCAGACTCGGAGGCGTTGAAGCACATACCGACATGTCGCTCCTGACGAACAACGGTACACCAACCATAACAATTGGGCCTGGCGACGTGAGTGCAGCTCATCAGACGAACGAGTGCCTGCCGCTAAATCAGCTAATAGATGGAACGAAAATCATCGCATGGTCCGTCATGGACTGGTGCGGATACGAGGAGATGTAAAGGATGACGGCACATGAGAAGGTAGCGAAGGTAGTAGAGGAAGAGCGTGAAGGGATCA
>CAYFQV010000091.1:0-3229 GCA_964345195.1 uncultured Spirochaetaceae bacterium | reverse complement strand
CGGCTGATCCGTGGATGCGTGAACACCCAGTCGAGTACGACTGGTTCGTCGATGCCGACTGCGGCGAGGTCCCGCTGCAATCGGAAATTGCTCAAATGGGGCTTGATTCCATAGTAGCCCACGGTTACGACGGGAACCCGGGTGGATCGGAGTTCCACACGGATATGTCGCTTCTTACCAACAACGGTACTCCGACCATCAACATTGGCCCGGGAGATGCGATGATGGCTCACCAGACGAACGAGCAGATTCGGGTAGACGAGTACGTGGACGCGGTCAAAATCATCGCGCGGGTCATCATGGACTGGTGCGGATATGAATAGGTTTCGCAACGGTGGCGGTAAAGAAGCGTATGCTACAGACGCCGATAGGCGAAAATGAGTGATCCAACTAGTCGGAAGCGTCAAGGTGCTGCGTTTCCTGCTCATCTCTCTTACGGCCCCGTGCCGGCTGATGTTCCCTGGCCTCGAGCCGAGGGATTCGGGCCGGACGACACAGCGCTGGTGGTGATCGACATGCAGGTGGATTTCTGTGCAGCGGGTGGTTGGGTCGATCAGCTCGGGGAGGACTATAGCAATACAAACTCGACCATAGAGCCGGTGCGTCGCATTCTTTCGAGAATGCGAGCGCTGCGGTTTCCCATAATCTTCACCAGAGAAGGGCACACTTCCGACCTTTCCGACTTGCCCGCCAACAAACAGTGGCGCACGAGAGTCCATGGGCTCGGTATCGGCGATGAGGGCAGCTGTGGCCGTGTACTGGTGCGAGGGGAACCCGGCTGGGAAATCGTCCCGGAGCTCGCGCCGCGTGAGGATGAAGTGGTGATCGACAAGCCCGGCAAGAGCACGTTCTGGCATACCGAGTTCGAAGGGGTCTTGCAGGCGCGCGGGATTCGGAAGCTCATCGTGACCGGGGTGACGACGGACTGTTGTGTGCAATCAACAATCAGAGACGCATTCGATCGAGGATACGAGAATCTCATTCTTACGGACGCTGTCTCCGCGGTTGAGACTTCGAATCACGACGCGGCTCTGTCGATGTTGACAGCCGGGTTTGTGAGGGTGGCAACGTCAACGACAGTGGATACACTCCTCGAGGTGCTGGATTGAAGAGACGTAACTACCGACAAGTGCCGTCGCAGCCGTATGCGTGGCCCTTCGATGGACCCTGGTCGGCGCAGGATACGGCTGCGCTTGCGGTTGACTTGGTCGTGATGCCTAACGAGTCTGTACTGGATATGGAGACTACACGGGAGGTTCGCAGCGTGGCTGAAAAGCTTCTCACGAGCTTACGAACCCGGAATATTCGAGTAGCCTTTTCGGTTCACCCCGAGTACGATTCCGACTCCGGAGTGGTCACCTGTGATGCCCAACCGCGTTTAGCCCAGGGAGTGACCCTTCTGCAACCGGCCCCGGAGGACCATGTAGCCCTCTCTCGAGGACTGAGTGCATTCTTTCGCTCGGACCTTGATGATACTCTTTCGGATTGGGGCATTCGCAATCTACTCGTACTCGGGGTGACGACCGATGGCCAGGTGCACTCAAGCATGCGCGATGCGAACGATCGCGGTTTTGAGTGTCTGCTTGTTGAAGACGGATGTGCCGCCGGTGAGCGAACGCACCATGAGTCGGTTATCCGAATTACCCGTTTCGGAAACGGTCTGTTCGGAACCACAGCACGCATGGCGGACGTGGTGTCGACGCTTGATTAGCACTTCGAACAAGGAGAGATTTCTGATGGACTGGGATCGACTCACGGGAAGCCTCGATTTTAACACGCTGAGGCGTGCGTACGCCCGTCATACCGCTCGTCCAACTGAAGTGGTGAACGCCGTCTATGAGCGGATCGCACACTTTGGTGACCGAAACGTTTGGATCCATCTGGCCGACAAGGACTCAGTTCTGGAGCAGGCACGGGCTCTCGAGACGGCCGGGGCGGACGGTAAGCCGTTATGGGGCCTTCCGTTTAGCGTGAAAGACTGTAATGACGTACCGGGCATGCCCACGACCAACGCGTTTCCTCCCTCGGCATACGTCGCCCAAAGCACCGGACCAGCCATACAGCGACTGCTTGACGCAGGTGCCCTCTGTATTGGCAAGGTAAACATGGACCAGTTCGGTATCGGTCTGGTCGGAACAAGAAGCCCGTACGGAGAATGTAACTCCGTGTTCAATGATACCCATATATCGGGCGGATCGAGCTCCGGTTCGGGCGTTTCCGTTGGCGCCGGGCTCGTATCGTTCTCGGTCGGAAACGATGCCGCCGGCTCCGGCCGTGTTCCAGCGGGCTTCAATAATATCGTCGGCGTGAAGCCTACTCCCGGAGCAGTGAGCAACTCGGCGGTCTCCGGTGGTGGCGTCGTGAAAACGCTCGAAACCATTGCGTTCTTCGCTCTTACGGTCGAGGACGGAAGAGAGCTTTTGCAGCTTGCAGGTGGTTACGATGCCGCCGAACCATTTAGCAAACCCGAAGCAGATTCGATTGACTATAGCGAAGCCCAACTTCCGAGACGGTTCCGTTTCGGCATTCTCTCAGACGCCCACCTATACACGGACGGAGATAATGAAACGGTCTCGGCCTATGAAGAAGCGATAAGAGAGATGGAGCGAATCGGTGGCGTTCCGTATTCGGTGGACTTCGCGCCATTCGCGGAAGCCCGAAACCTTCTCTACGATGGCCCATGGATCGCCGAGCGGTCTCTCGTTATGGACTCCATGCTGAGTGCGCACCGCGACGAGATTTTCCCCGTGACTCGCCAGATCCTTTCCAAGGCTACCGAGTTCACGGCACAAGACACTTTCCGCGCGATTCACCGGCTAGCAGAGCTCAAGCGCGATGTAAGGCCCATGTGGGACGAGATTTCGTTTCTCCTGGTGCCAACGACGCCTACGTCATACACCCGCCAGCAAATCGCCGATGATCCGATCGAGCTCAACACGCGGCTCGGTACATATACGAACTTCGTCAACCTGCTGGGGATGTGCGGCTGCGCCGTGCCGTCCGGATTTCGCTCGAATGGGACCGCGATCGGTATGACGTTGCTTTCCGAGTCATTTCGCGATGGACTGGTACTGGAGGCTGCCAGGCGTTATCATGCAGAACGTTGTCGGGAGGGGCTTACGCTTGGTGCGACCGAAGCGAGCCATCCATACGCATAGGACCGCTTCGGTTGTAGCACATCGACACCGACCCGGCGGCGGGATATACTTCCTCTCATCGTGATGCGGCG
>CAYFQV010000090.1:0-13017 GCA_964345195.1 uncultured Spirochaetaceae bacterium | reverse complement strand
CTTCGGGCAACGATCGCGTAGCGCGCGAAGCACCCGTCCAGATACGTGCTCTCGTCCCAAGCTGCTGGCAACCCACGCAACACCTCGAACGCGTCATGGCGTGCGCGGTACGCCTCCGGCGCGTCCGGCAGGACTACCATGCCGCTGTATACCTGTCCGGTACGTGCGGTTTCTCCGGCGATGGTAGAGCGAATCCGGTTTCGTGGCCCCTTCTCGCGGGTACCGGCCGCCCGGATCGCGTAAAGACCGTTTGCCTGATCCATCGGACCGCACACGGCGTTTACAAAGAGAAGGCGCTGATACTCGGAGGCATCGAACGCCCGTCGCCCGTCCTGTTGCGCGTGACAGTACTCACGCGTGAGGCAATGCGGCCATGTCCGTTCAGCGCCGGGCATGGGGATCGGATCATCATGAAACGAGATCAGGAGCCGATGCCGGGCGCAGGTTTCCATGACCCGAATCGTCGTTCGTGCTTTCTGTTGACCGGACAGCATCTTACCAGCGGTGCCGAGGAAACCGAACTTGATACCTGACGCACCAAGCGCGGCGATCTCTCGCGCCACGTCTTCAAATGGTATCTCCGGGAATCCTGCATCCACATACTTAAGATCGTAGTAGAGGATCAGACCGATTCCAGCGTTCCTTGCGTCCGCCATGATCTCTTCCAGCGCAAGCCCGGCACGGGGGCGGGTCGGCAAGCCTTCGTTCGCCCGCGACCAGCCAGCGTCTACTATAACATAGCTGAACCCCATCTCGGCAGCAAAACCTGCGAGCCGCCTGATACTCGCCGCATCCATTCCGTACGAGAACCTGTTGTAGACCGCTCCGCGAATACGCCAATCCCATAGCGCAACACCGGGTTTGATCCAATCTGTCTTCTCCAGACGGCATGGATCAGCGAGATTGAGCGGCACAGACGTTGTGAGAAAATCCCCTGCTCGATCTCCGACGAGCACGATACGCCAAGGTAGAGAGGCTCCCGGTTCGACGACGGACGGCTCGATTGCGCATCGCAACGCATGCTCCGATCCAAGTGTCCGCGTGATGCGCATGGGCGAGAATGTGCCGGGTGGCCCCTCGAACAGCGCCAGGTATCCGGCGCCGGGAAGCTTGGCGATCACCGGAAGATTACTCGGTGACGACGCCGTCCAGTTGCAACGGGAGAGCGGTGCAGCCGGGTGGGGCGCCCACTCTCCGCGGGCCATGCTACAGATGGGTTCGGCAGGGAACCGGAACTCTGTAAGGTCCGCGTTCACGGTCAACGTCCGGTTGTGAGCCTCCCGAAGCGAGCTGAATCGGAAAGCGATCGCGTCATCGTACGCACGGACCACAAGCTCGGCCGCGACTTCGATCGACCGTTCCTCGTCAACGAAGGCGCACCGGAAACGCGCTTCCGTGCAGCGATCGGTGACAACGTCGTGCTGTCCCCAAAGCGGGCACCACCGGCTACTGATCGATCGTGGTTCTTCGCAGACGACTGTCGCAGCAAAAAGGACCGATCCCGGGCCCAACTGAATCCCGAGCCTTGATGATGTAATGAGCGTTACCTCGTTGCTTCGCACTTCATAGCGAAGCGTGCCGTCGCGATCGTCGTGATGAACGCGGAGCGCGAGTGCGCCCCCAGGGGCCACTACGTCCGCAAGCTGGGCCGACATGAGACCGCCTATCGTGACACCCAGCCCTGCATAGCCGAGCGGATGTAGTCACGCATCTCGTGCCGGCGACGAAACACCTCGTCAGCCAAGCTCGCAGTCGCTACGGAGCAGGCGCGCTCGTGGATCGGCTCCACACCCGTGGAGTCAAAAAAAAGCCATTGCATGAGTCGTCTGGTCAGCTGCTCGCGAATCTGCGCGTGCTCCTTGGCATGGTAGAGGTTATGCGATTCAGTCGGGTCGGCACGAAGATCGAAGAGCCGGTTCGACTCAGGATGCTTGCTAAGCAACAGTTTGTGTGACTGCGTTCGCACCATGTAGTCCGAACCACCGTGGTTCTCGGCAAAGACCGCTTGACGGGACGCTCCCGAACCGAAGATGTTTAGACCGTTCATGCCGCGGCCGCGCGGGAGTCCGGCGGACTCCAGGATACTGGGTGCCACGTCCAAAGTGGACACGAGCCCGCTGCGGCGCGCGGGAGCGGCAACGCCGTTCGCGGACTTCACGATAAGCGGGACCTGCACGATGGGATCGTACATGTACCCGTTCTTGCCCACCATATGGTGATATCCCATATAGTCACCGTGGTCACTCATGTAGATGACAATCGTGTTCTCGAGTAGGTTCCTGCGCTCGAGCACGGCGAGCATTCTGCCTACCCAGTGGTCAATGTGAGTGATAGATCCGTAGTAGAGCGCGAGTGTACGGCGTAAGGTCGCCTCTGTGTACGAGTTGTGGGCAAAGAACCCGCGATGCTTGAGGAGATCGTCCGATGGGCATGATTCTTGCCAGCCTGCGGGGAGCGTCAGGGTATCAGGGTTGTACATGGTGCTCCATGGCGAGGGTGGGTCATGCGGATGATGTGGCTTGACAAAACCTACCATCAGGAGAGACGGCTGGGAGCCCCATTGCTCGAGCTCCTGAACCGCATGACGTCCGATCCACGTCGTGGAGTGGTGGTCCTCTGGGAGGTTCGACTCCATGGCCCCCATCGAGCTCCAGTACGCGTCGGTGGCGCTTCTGCGATACTCTTCGACCTGGTCCAGCGTGTCCACCACATCAATGAGTTCATTCCGCATGAGGTAACGATGATAGTCGTCGTCGTAGCGGCCCGGACCATGCTGCTCCGCGAGCAGCATGTGCTCGAACCCAACGTCAAGATAGGTGGGCGTGAAGTGCATCTTTCCAATCGCACCGGTCCGGTAGCCGTTTTGGGCGAAGATCCGCGGGAACGTGTCGAATCCACTGGGTAGACTACAGTGATTGGTCCACCCTCCGTGTTGGTGGACGTAAAGGCCGGTCAGGAGCGAGTAGCGCGATGGTGTACATACGGGTAACGGGCAGTACGCCTGCTCATAGGTGATACCGCGCTCGGCGAGCCGGTCGATGTTTGGTGTACGCACATCCGTGTTGCCGTAGGCGCCGATGCAGTCAGCTTTGTGCTGATCGGAGAGGATGAGGAGGACGTTGGGGCGGTCGTTCATTTCTGCTGCTCCATCGGTACGGCGGACGTGTCGGCCAGGTTCCGGTACGTGCGTTCGGTGTAGTAGACACCAGTCTCCCAGGTACCAAAGAGGTCGTGGTAGAGATCATAAAAGCGACTTGAGAATCCGTACGTGTTCATGTCGGTCCGGATTGGAGCATCGGTGATCCATTCCTCACTTCGCAGCTCCGCGACCGTGCGTCCGTGGCGTTGCACGCGGACGATGATAGGGCCCGGCTCCAACGGTGCTCTCGAGAGAGCAGGTCCTGCCGGGACGGAACCGATGAGGCGCTCGTTGACACGAAGTTCTGCCGGGCCAGTGAGTGACGTGTAGACGGTCATCTCGCTCTCCTCCACGAGAAGTGCCTGCCAGACTGAGCGTGGTAGCACATGCTGAGGCGGCCTGATCTCGATCCTATGTGGATGAGGCACAACCCGGTTAGGATCGTAACGCTTAGCAAACACAACCACGGTGTCGGGCTCGGTTTGGGGTTCGTCGCCAAGCCACCTCTCCTTGAGATCTCGCACGAGGACTCCAAAGGCAAAGTTGTGGCCGAGATCCGGCGCAAGGTTGTGCCCTTCGGGATAGTCGTTCCACGTGATGATGCGTGCGATGCGCACCCCTTCATCAGCCGCACGATGAAACAGCCGATAGACGTGCGCAGCACCTCCTGACGGGATGTACCAGCGATAGAAATCGTTCGCGCTGAAGCTGCGGTAGGTTTCCGGACGGTGCGGGCGGCGCGATCCGCTGTTATCGCGCAGGAAGAGCTGCGCACGGAAGAAGTCCAGGAAGACTGCCTGGATGCGCTCAGTGCCGAACTGCTCCGCAGAGTTACTCAGGATCTCGTGGGCGACCTCGGTGTCCGGGTAGAGAACGTCCGCAAATCCTGTTACGGCCGGGAAATGCCTGCACGCTGCTTGCGCAACACGTGCGTAGTACTTGAACGGGTCGCTCCCGATCTCCATCGCGGCACTCTTGAGGAGTGCAAATGGCCGCATGTGCCAGACGACCGCAAACCGTTCGCCCACCGCAGCAGCGATCCGGTGGAGCAGGTTTGCCGCCTGCTCGAAGGATCGCTCCACATCCCCGTGGTAGAAATGCGTCCAGGTACGAAACGCGCGCTCAAACGCAAACGTCTTTACCACGAGACGTCCGTCCGGCGTCCGTAACCAGGCGGACGAACCCGGGCGGTGTTCAAGCAGTGAACGTATGCGGACGCTCAAAGTGCTAATCAGGGCATCGAGCGACCTCACCCCTTTGGGGTGAGAAAGACAGAGCGAGAATCGGAAGTTGATCTGAGAGTCTTCGACGAGGGAAACGAACCTTCTGATGTTCGCGTCGTACTGCCGCATCTCGCCGGTCAGATCTTGCATGTTGTGCGGGTAGAAGAACTCAAAGCCGTCTAACCCGAAGCGTCGTGCAGCCGTGATCTCCCAACGGAAGTACTCCTCTTTGGACATCTGATGTGCGTAGTACGCGACAGTCGGCAACACAGTATAGGCACCGCCGATGTTCGCGGCGGTTCCGTCAGTACAGTACATCTCCGGATCGAACATTGCGGGCGAGTCCCACGGGTTGTTCATGGTCATGTAGTGCGCGTCAAGGTATGGTGCCTCAGTAAGGCGCGGATGCTTGTTCGTCATTCCAAATCCTCAGCGGACGAAGCAGAGGCGGCAACCGGCCGTGAAGGGCTGGTTGCCGCGGGTCAGTCTAGTTGCCGGCGAATGCCTGGTACGTCGCGGTGTAGATGTCTTCGAGCTCTGCGGCTCCCATGTTCTCCAGGGTGGAGATGTAGTCGTCCCACTCCGCGTCTATGTCGCTGTTCCCGGAAATGAATGCGGCCATCATCTCCTGGACATAGGTGTCTATGGTGGAGGTAAGGAAAGAAAGGCGTTCCGCGTCTTCCGGCGTGTAGTAGGGTAGGTCCGGGAACTTCTCCTCAGTGCTGTATTCGAGGAACGGCTCGGAGTGTCGGTTGAGACGCAGATTCTGCTCGTCTCGCACGAACTCAAATCCCTCGATGCCCCAGATGAAGACAGATATGCCCCCTGGCGTCTGACGATGCCGCCATTCGCCGTCGCCGACACCCTCGGGCGGTTCGAACTTCACAACCTTCCCCTCGTCGTTATAGTCCCAGCGCACGCCGCGCTCACCCATATTCATCGCGATGGACCACTCACGGTCGTACGAGAGATCAATCCAGCGCATGGCAATTTCGGGATATGGGTTGGCCGAGGTGATAGTGAATCGGTTCTTCCGCGGAGGTACGGAGGGCCACACGGCGTGCTTCGGTTCACCACTCGGGGCGGTGACAGGAGGCATGGCTTCGTAGATGCCGAGATTCTCGTTTGCGTTGTCTACGATGTGCCCGTACCACAGTCCTACCGTCGGAGGATCAGACGAGATCTTGCCAAAGAACGTTGCCCGATCGTGAACGAAGAACTCTTCGTCGACGAGACCCTCCTCGTAGAGGTCCGCATAGAATTTCAACGCTTCCCGGTACTCCGGTGCCATCGCTCCGAGCGAGGCTTCGCCGTCATCCACCATGATCGGGTCGATCACGCCGAACGAGCCGAAGATCTTGAAGTTTTCGTAATACGCCGGGCGTGTGCTGAACGGAATCTCATCCTGCGCGCCGTTGCCGTTCGGGTCTTCGTCCCGAAAGGCTCGGAGCACTTCCACGAGCTCTGCGGTAGTTGTGGGCATCTCAAGGTCGAGAGCGTCTAACCACTCCTGGTTAATGAACCAGCGACCCTGAACGCGGCCTGCCACTCCCCAGTTGATGAGCGAGAAGAGCGAGTAAATGTTGCCATCGGAGGTGGTAATCTCGGGTTCCACTCCGGGATTCTTCTCCAGGATTTGCTGCAGGTTCGGTGCGTAGTTCTCAATGAGGCCGTTCAGCGACACCAGCTCGTCACGGTACCTCATGATGTCCGTGCTCGTAAGGGTGTTTCGTCCGTAGAATGCGTCGGGGAGACCACCGCTTGCGAAAAGCAGATTCACCTTCTCACGAATGCCACCACGCGGCGAAAGCGACCAGTCTATGTGGATGTTCGTCTCTTCCTCATAGGCCTGCAAGACGGGCATCTCGTCGAAATCCCCGTGAAACGGGATGCGCTCCGCGAAATACTCGAGCGTGATCTTCTCGTCAACCACGGGGTACCCGCTGGGATTGAACTCCACGGCTTGTTCGGTTGCGGCTTCTCCTTGCCCGGTCGCAAACGCCGGGAGCGCAAGAAGCGTGATCAGAATCACAGCCAGCCATGTTCGATTATGTTTCATGTGTTACTCCTTTGCAGAGTGGATATTCTCCGGTGATCGGCTTGTCGCCGATCTCCTTGGCCCAAATTACGCGTGAGTGTTCGTCTCAATAGCACCTCCTTTCAATTCTTTGAACGATGTTAGCCCTTCAGGGAGCCGATCATCACACCTTTCACGAAGAACTTCTGCAGAAACGGATAGAGAATGAGCACCGGGACACTCGCTACGATGATGATTCCGTACTTGACCGCCTCAACGAACTGCCGCTGCTCGCGAACCTCCTCGAAATCCTGCGTCATGTCGAGCTCAAGTTGTGTGAGCAGGAGAATATCGCGGAGCACGAGCTGCAACGGATAGAGTTGATCGTTGCTCAGGTAGATCAGCGCGTCGAAGAATGTATTCCAGTGGTAGACCGCGTAGTAGAGCGTGATAACGGCCAGAATCGGCTTTGAGAGCGGCAGCACAATGGACATGAGGAAGCGCATGTTGGAGCAACCGTCCATTTTCGCGGCCTCATGTAGCTCGTTCGGGATGACGCTCTGAAGATACGTTCTGGCGATGATGATGTGCCATACCATCGCGAGCCTGGGGAGCACCATTGCCCAGATCGTATTAAGGAGCCCGAGGTCTCGCACTAAAAGGTACGTGGGGATCAACCCGCCGTTGAAGAACATGGTGAAGACAAGAAGGAAGGTAAGCGCTCCGCGGCCGGCGAAATCCCGACGCGACAGAGGGTAGGCCGCGGCGATCGTGACTACGATGTTGAGGGTAGTTCCCAGAACCGTGTACATGATCGTGTTGCGGTAGCCCAGCCACAGTTTGTCGTACTCGAAGATCTTCCGGTAGCCGTCGAACTGGATACCACGCGGGAAGATGGTTACTTGTCCGGTGGTCACTAGTGCCGGATCGCTGATGGAGGCGTTCACAACGAAAACCAGCGGAAACAGAATGATCACCAGTACGATCGATAGGAACGTCATGTTGAATGCGTCAAAGAGGCGGTCCTCGCCGATTCGGATTCTTCTTATCGTCTTCACAGCCTTCCCTACCATAAGCTTGTCTCCGAGACGCGGCGCGCCAAGCGATTAACCGCGACGAGGACGATCACGTTCAGAATGTTGTTGAAGAGGCCGATTGCGGCCGAGTAGTCATACTGGGCACCGATCAGTCCGATCCGGTATATGTACGTCTGGATGACATCCGAGGCGGGCATGTTTAGCGGGTTCTGCATCAGGAGAACTCGCTGGAAGCCGACGTTCATGATTCTGCCAAAGTCCAGAATGAGCAGGATGGTCGCCGTGGGCAGTAGCGCCGGGATGTCGATATTCCAGATTTTCTGTAGCCTCGACGCTCCGTCGATGCGCGCAGCGTCGTAAAGCTCTACGTCAACCGAGGAGAGTGCCGCCAGAAATATGATTGATCGCCACCCGGTGTTCTGCCATATGTCACTCGCCACGTAGATGGTCTTGAACCACTCGGGTCGCGCCATGAAGTTCACAGGCTCGATTCCGAAGATGCCAATGAAGTGGTTGATGATTCCCGCTCGCGGAGACAAAAAGAGCACGATCATCCCCACCATCACTACCATGGAGATGAAGTGCGGCGCGTAGGTGACGGTCTGCACGAAGCGTCGGAAGCCGCGGTTACGGACCTCGTTTACCGCGAGCGCGAGAATGATAGGAGTCGGAAAGCCGGCAACGAGCTGGTAGACACTCAATCCTAGCGTGTTGCTCAAGAGCCTCGTGAAGTTGTACGAGTTAAAAAACGTGACGAAGTGGTCAAAGCCGATCCACTCGCTCCCGAGGATGCCGTCGCTGATCCGGAAGTCCTTGAAGGCGATCTGCACTCCGTACATCGGGTAGTACTTGAAGATGAGGAAGTACGCCAGAGGAACGATAAAGAGGAGATACAGATCTCGATTGGGAAGCACGTTCCTCCGGAAGACCGCTGCAAGAGTGCGTCGCTTTGTCTTCGTCTCCGCCCGCTCCGTGGCGAGCCTGACAGTCGATTTCATGTTCGCCACCTTACGCGGTGGCCGGCTGTAGCGGAAGATGCGGGCGTACTAAAGCGTGGGCACCACGGACGGACTATACGTAGAAGCACCGTACTAGTACGCCAGTCATCCCTCTGGCACCGGCTCACATTTGGCTCCATACCTGGGGTGTAGCTCGTACCTGCTTGCCGGATTCGGCAGCTTCCTGAATAAGGAGAGAAAGGTACGTGTCCTGACACGCCTCGTCGAGCGTATAGAACGGCGCGCCACCGCCAGCGAAATCGGCCATCTTGGCCATGCACGTTGCCACTGCGATTTCGTCGTCCGACAGCCTTGCGGGAGCGAATGGGTTCCGGTATATCCACTCATCCTGCAGTGTGAAGCCCTTGTGGAAGAAGCCTTCCAGGTTCCCGTAGCGCCCCGCGTCGTGGCGCACCAACGAACACTCTATCGGCGCATCGAAGCGAGCCAGGTAGCGTATGTCGCGGTTGGTCACCTCGCCTCTCGGACCCCGGACCAGCATCCTATGATCGCGAATCCATGACATATACTGCTGCTGGGTGAAGTCGAATACGGCACTCGCATGCTCGAACTCGATGATCGCGATCGTCTGCTTGACCGCACCGCTCTTCTCTTCCTGCGGCGGCCCTTCGCGGGTGGGTCCGGCTACCAGCGGGCTTTCGAAGGAGCGTGCGTCTAGGCGGCACGCCTGCATGCCCGTTCCCAGAAGATGGCGTATCATACTCGCGCCGTGGTAGCCGTGGGCCACGGAAACGTTCGCGTGCGTGGGCTGCCCGATCCTGCCAGAGTGGATCAGCGCGAGTACGGCCGCGTGATACGGCTGGAAAACGTACTGCTCGGCAATCTGGATCGGAAAGCCACGGAGCTTGGTGCTGATTCGAGTGAGCACATCAAGATCACGGGCCGGAGGAGTCTCCATGAGAATAGGAACCCGGAGCTCTGACAGCCCGATCGCCACATCCGCGGCATACGGTGCGGGGACCGAGACCACGAAGAAGTCTGGCCGCTGTCGTGAGACGAGAGACTGTGCGGTCGGGAACACAGGGAATCCCCACTCGCGCTCAATCTGCTCCGCTCCACGCCGATCCGGCTTGACTACACCGACAATGCTGAAGGTCTGTGGCAACGAGTCAGCTACCCGTGCGAAGAAGCGGGCACGCCAACCGAATCCAATCAGTGCGATAGATGTGGGCTCCATACGTTTACTCCTATACGTTTCGTCCATCGCGACCGCCTTCGGTACCGCTGTAGGGCTTGCCCGGGTCCCAGCTTGGCTCAGGCGGGGGAGTGAAGCTGCGCAGCGGGAACGTTACCTTGCACCTATATTTGCTCGAGATATACGCTGCCTCGCAGAGTTCCAGGGCGGCGAGCGAGGAATCGGCGACTGAGTAGTCGTGGCTGCCAGAGGCGATCATCTCCGCGAGATGTTCTAGGTGCCGCTGGTGACCTTTAACTTCCATTGACTCGGCGGTTATCCGCTCTCCGGAGGGGCGTTGTGAGTTACGAAGATAGTAGACCGACGCGTACGCACCAAGCTCGATCACGCCGTCCGTGCCAAGGATACGGAAGCCGTTCTTGCCATCCGGCAACGTGGACCTCACATCGTCGCCAGTGAGCATGTACGCGCGAACGTGACTCTCGGTCTCCACGCAGGTTACCGCCGTGGTCTCGACCTGCAGGCCGTCGCGGTAGGTGCGCGTACTCGCCTCTGCCAACGTCATCACGTACGAGATGGGCTCGAGCTTGGTCAGGTTGACGAAGTAGTTCAGCCAGTGGATACCAGCGTTCATGATGTCCCACTTCCCGGACTGGATCTCCACTAACTGAAGCCGGCCGATTGCTCCGTGCCCGACCAGTCTGACAACCTCGCGTCCGGCCGGCGTTGTGAGCATGTTGTGCGGAACGACCATCGGGATTCTACGCGCTTTCACCGCGTGCAGGATCCGAGAGCCTGCTGCCGCCGTCTCTCCGAGGGGCTTTTCAACGAGGATCCCCTTGAGCGGCAGTTCAAGCGCTGCCATCGTGACGTCTTCGTGGGACGGGGCCCACGTACTTACGCCGACCACGTCGGTAGGTGTTCTCCTGAACATCTCTTCATGGCTCGAAAAGACAGAGATTCCGGGGAAATCGTTTTCAAGCGCTGCGCGAGCCTCCGGCTTGACGTCTGCCATTGCGACAAGCTCGAATTTGCCTGACTTCTGTAATGCTTTGGCGCTCAAGTGGCCGCCCCGACCTCCACCGACTATGCTCGCGCTCAGTTTCTCGGGCATCTAACTTCCTCCCTATCATTCGCTGCGAACGACTCGTACGATGATAGGAAAGCCTAAAGGGGCGAATCCGATCTGCCAAGAAACGCGGATACTAGCCTTGACCCGGCGACTCGGTACGAACGGGCGTACTGCAGTACTAGTACCGTCCCCGCAGACTATGCGCCGAGAAACTCCTTGATTAGGCCGATGTACCTGAGAATCTCAAGGCGATCGTGTACATGAAGTTTGAAGTAGACGTTGCTGATGTGGTTGCGCACGGTTTGCTCGGCGATCGAGAGGTCACGCGCGATTTCTGTGATCCGTTTCCCCATTGCCATGTGCTGCAGCACCTCCCGTTCTCGCTCAGAAAGCATACGCAGCCGAGCGAGGAACTCTTCATCGTCGGTAGTTCGCTGGCGTTTTTGCCTGAACAGATGCTGCGATACAGCAGGGTCAATCTGAAGGATACCAGCAGTGCTCAGGGCGTGGATCGCTTCTACCACGTCGTCGGCAGAGCGATTCTTGAGGAGGTACCCTACGGCGCCGTATTCTAACGATTTGGTGACATACTCATCATCAGAAAACGTCGTCAAGATCAGAATTCGTGCGTCTGGATGGCGACGCCGAATGGATTTCGTCGCCTGTACGCCATCGAGCCGAGGCATTCGAACGTCCATCAGGATGATATCTGGCTGGAGCTCGTCCACCATCGTTACCGCCTCTTGGCCGTCGGTCGCGATGCCCACAACTTTGAAGTTCGGGAAGCGCGACTCAATTACCACGCGAAGCCCATCCGCGAAGAGCCTTTGATCGTCGGCAATCAGGATACGCAGGGTTGCTTTCATCTGAGTCTCACTCATTGCTTGTCTCCTCGAGCGGGATTTCGGCCTCTACCACAAAACCAGCTGAGCTGCTGGACACTCGAAGCACACCACCGAGGCTCTTTACACGCTCCTTCATTCCCGAAAGCCCAATCCCTTCGCTCATAGAAGCAGATCCCGAGCCATTGTCTTCTACTCGGACACGCAGTACGGAACCATCTCGCCAGAGCATTATGTCCGCGCGATCAGCACGCCCATGCCGAAACGAGTTCACGAGAGACTCCTGGATGAGATGATACACTGCGGAGTCGATATCGTAGGCGATAGAGACGGGAACGTCCCCAAACTCGCGATGGATTACCAGTCCCGTAGCCTGCTCGAAAACTCGCGCCAAGCGTGTGATAGCGACCAGACCAGTAGGGTAGGTGGTCTCCTGCTCACGTAGCTTGTACATCGCCTCCCGTACCTTTGTCAGCCCCTCCTCTGCGTTGTCCTTTGCAGTTTCGATCATTGCTGGAAGCGAGAAGACATTCTCTTGCATGGTCTCGAGGGCGGCCTCCATGAGCATCATATTGTTCGTCAATGTGTATCCTACGATGTCGTGGATATCACGAGTGATCCGGAGCCGCTCCGTCTCCGCCCCGTGCTCGGTCGCGTCCACGGCATACTCCTGGAATGTCGCATTTGCACGTGCAAGTTCTACTACTGAGTGCTCAAGGCGCGACATCTTCTCCACCTTTGCGACGGCAAGTTCCCTATAGCGCGACATCAGGCTACCCATCACCGATACGGCAAGCCCGGCGAGGAGCGGAGAGATGGACTCCTGAAACGGCCGAACCAACGACGACGTTCCCGAGTCACGGTGCAGAAGAAGCAACACCCACGCCGTCAGCGTCACCGCGCACGAAGCGACGAGACTCCGCGGGAATGGCTCAAAGAGCGTCAATTGCAGGACGACCGCTGTGAGCGCGAGAATTGCGGTGCCCACAGAAGGGCTCAGCAGCGCCAGCAGCACCATGAGCGTTGCCGAGAGGAGCGCTTCCAGCGCGTAGTACAGCACGAGCCGGTGCACCGCTACCAGCGAGACTATAATCACGGTCATAATCCCGTAGGCAATGACAGCGCCGATCTCCTCATCCACTGTCATCGGAGGCGGGAGAAGGAAATACAGCGCGGAGGACATCGCAAGCAGCGCCAGGCTGATCGCCACCACCACGCGGCCAGGAAGATCTCGGTCTTCGCTCTCCATCTACAATCACCACCTGATTCGGTCTTGTTCCTCGCGCAGCACGACGCCAGCACATGTCCATCACCCGAGGCACCCGCTCCTCCAAGGATACTGTCGATTGTCTCGGCTGTTAAGACAGGGATCCTACGCGTTGAGGCGCACCAATGTGCCCGGAAGCGCACCCATCTGTATCTCGTCCCGGACGATGTTACGAGTCGCATGGTGAATGCTGGAATCGATTAGAGAGAAGATTGGAAGTTATCGATCAGATGCGATAGAGCATGTTGGACGCCGGTTCTGCACGA
>CAYFQV010000089.1:9198-13315 GCA_964345195.1 uncultured Spirochaetaceae bacterium | reverse complement strand
TGGTACCCGCACGCCTCAGCCACGACGGATACGGGCTCGGAGCCGTTGCGGAGCATCCAAGCCGCCCGTGACATCCGGCGCCGCATAAACACCCGGCTCGTCGGCTCGCCCATCTCACGACGGAAAGCCCGGCCTAACGTGCTTTCACTGACTGCGATCCCGCGTGCGACATCTGGAATGCCGCAGCCGGTGTGCATGTTAGCCTCGTACCATGCGACCGCCACATCCGTGATAGAGCGTTGCGTCGTCGCGTGCCGCGCCTCGGTTTGGAGTGGCGCGGTTCGCGGCGCCGCACTCTCGTGAAGCATGGCGGCGACGGAGATAATGAGGGCCGTGCTGCGTAGCGCGGCGACCTGTTGCG
The DNA here is from genome assembly GCA_964345195.1 of uncultured Spirochaetaceae bacterium. Classification (GTDB taxonomy): domain Bacteria; phylum Spirochaetota; class Spirochaetia; order DSM-27196; family PWMO01; genus CAYFQV01. The sequence goes on along the minus strand of CAYFQV010000089.1, from coordinate 12,954 downwards.
CCTGAGTGGTGAAAACAGGCTCGGTAAGATCGACGATTTCCCGCCACAAATGCTGAAATCTCCCCAGGATGCGGGCGGGTGCGGGTGAGATGGTGAGGCGGGCCCAACTTGCGGCGCCGAGAACGGCATCAACCTCCTCCGGAACCCCGTCGAGGTGGATGACGGCGATATTAGACGAGTTTCCGGGCTGATCTCTCCAGCCATGAATACAGGCCGGCCGGAATAGCCACAAGATTCTTTGGGCTCCTGTCCATCCGCCGCCCCGCGGCAGGTTGAGACCCAGTTCGGCGTCGGAGAGGCCGAACGCTGGGTAGGCGGTGCCGGATACGAGTTGGAGCTCCCAGGCGCCGCGGCGGTAACGTGGGACCGGCTGTTCAGCGTAGTTGCGGGCCCCGGTATTAACGTAGCGTGGATGGTACTGTTGCATGGCGTTGACTGAAACTGCATATATTATGGCCGAAATTGCCGGGATTGGACCAGCCATTTGGCTGAAAATGCAGATCATGAATACGAAGAAGTACCTTATCATCGGTTGCGGTAATCGCTCCGGCATGTACATGAATGCCGTCCTCGAGACCTACCGGGACCGGGCCGAGCTTGCCGCTCTGTGTGATTCGAATCCCCATCGCTTGTCGCTGGCGGTGGACTGGGCGCGAGAGAAGGGGGCCAATCCCCTCGCGGGAGATCCCGGCACGTTCGAGTCGCTTATTGAGCGCGGTCGGGTGGACACGGTCATCATCACAAGTGTGGACCGGACGCACGATGACTACATTGTGAGGGCCATGGACGCCGGCTGCGACGTCGTTGTAGAGAAGCCCTTGACCATCGATGCGCGGCGATTGGCGCGGATCGAGGAAGCCAAGCGACGCACCGGCCGCGCCGTCCGCGTGACATTCAACTATCGATATGCGCCGCGGAACAGTAAAGTGCGGAAGTTGCTTCAACACGACGGTGCCGTCGGGACGATCAAGTCGGTGCACTTCGAGTGGCTGCTGGACACTAGTCACGGAGCCGATTACTTCCGACGGTGGCACCGGGATAAACGCAACTCCGGCGGGCTCATGGTGCACAAAGCCACCCACCACTTCGACCTGGTCAACTGGTGGCTCAATGATGTGCCGGAGTCGGTGTACGCATCCGGAGACCTTGTCTTTTACGGCCGCGAGAACGCCGAACGTCGGGGCATGCGCTCTTTTGGGCAACGCGGGAGCGAGGCGGGAGAGGACGATCCCTTTGCCCTCGACCTCACGGCGAAGCCGAATCTGAAGCGGATGTACTACGACGCGGAGAAGCACGACGGTTACCGTCGGGACGAGAATGTCTTCGGCTACTACATCTCCATTGAGGACGACATGTCGGTGCTCGTTGAATACCGAGGCGGAGCGCGGATGAGCTATCACCTCACTGCCTACTCACCCTGGGAGGGCTTCAACATTGCATTCAATGGGGATGGCGGTCGTCTGGAATACACGGTGGTCGAAAGCGGTCCGCACATGAGCGAGAATCCCGTCGACAACGTCTCCATCCGCCTCTTCCCCCTCTTTGGCGAGCCCCATGACATCCCAGTCCCGGAATCCGACGAGAGCGGCCACGGGGGTGGGGATGCTCGGCTCCTGGCGGACATCTTCTCCCTGGAGCCCATCGAGGACCCGTTGGAACGGGCGGCGGATCACCGTGCGGGCATGAGCTCAGTCATGGTGGGGATCGCCGCCAATCGCAGTATGGCCGCCGGGAGGGCTGTGCCCATTTCGGAGATTGCCCCTTTCGCTGTGAGTATGCTCTCTTCGCGGCTCTGAGCATTTCTGCGTGTGATACCGAGAGCGCGGCATGTTGATGTGTCGCGGGCACTGCGTCAGTGCCGGAGAAGCTCGGCCAACTCGGCGAGGCTGCCGGCGCTGTGTCGCGCGGTGGGGGTCACGACGGTCCAGCTCAGCGCCGGTTCGTGTCGCACCTGCACCGTGGGGGCATCGTTCTCGGGGGCGGTGAGTACGCGACGGCCAATGCGCTCGAGAGCGTGGGCGGTCCAGTCCGCCACCAGTCCGCTGCCGTCCACGAACACGGGGCGCCCGGCGGGGCGTGGCGGACGGAATGTCCCGGTGCGGGCGTCGAAGCGAAGCGTGGTCTCCGGAAAGAGCGAGGCGATGGCCCCGGAGAGAACAAGGTCTTCCGGGCTGCCGAGAGTTATTGCACCATTGTCCGCAATGATTGCGACGACATCGGCGGTGCGCAGCACAAGCTCCACGTCGTGGCTGGTGCTTACAATGAGACGATCTGTCTCGTGGGCAATGTTGCGCAGGCTTGTCATGATGCTCGCCCGGGCGGCGACATCTAGGAAGGCAGTGGGCTCGTCGAGGATCATAATGTCCGCGGCTTGGGCGAGGGCTCGCGCGACCGCCGCACGCTGGCGTTCTCCATCGCTGATCTCGGCCATCCAGCGTTCGCGCAGTGCGCTGAGGCCGGTTCGCGTCAGAGCGCCGTCGACGGCGCGGCGATCGGTCTCGCTGAGCCGCGCCAAGAGGCCGGTGTATGGATGACGTCCCAGTTCAACGAAGCGCTCGACGCTGAGGTAGCCCGGTGACTCGAGCTGGGTCAGCACCACGCTCAGCCGCCGCGCCCGTTCCCGCGCGTTCAACTCAGCGATCAGCCGGCCCCGGAGGCGGACCGTTCCCTCCATAGGGGGGAGGAGGCCCGCCAGGGTGCGCAGGAGTGTCGTCTTGCCCGCACCGTTCGGGCCGATCACGCAGAAGAAGCGGCCACGCTGCATTCGAAGGTCGACGCGTGATAGGACGACGCGGCCGGCACGGGGATACCCGCAGGACAGCTGCTCCGCGGCGAGCTCGCCCGGGCTGTTGGGAATCCCTTGCCGGTCTTGCTCCGTGGTCGGCGTCTGCGTACTTGAGCTCATGAGAAGCTCCCCTGTATGCCGCCCCGGCGTAGTACAACCCAGATCACGATCGGCGCTCCCAAGAGGGCGGTAACCGCATTCAGTGGGAGAGTGGTGGAAATGCCTGGTAGGCTCGAAAGTAGGTCGGCGCAGACTGCGGTGAAGGCGCCGAGCAGCGCGGTTGTCGGTAGCAAAACCCGGTGATCCGCATCTTTTAGAATTGCCCTGGCGAGGTGCGGCACCGCTACGCCGATGAAGGCGATCGGCCCACAGAACGCGGTGACAATGCCCGCCACGACGGCGGTCACCGCGATAATGCTCGGCCGCACCAGCCCAACGCGCACTCCCATGCTGCGCGCGTAGCCCTCGCCGAGGAGCAGGGCGTTCAAAGGCTTGAGAAGGAGCGTGCTCGCTCCAATGCCCAAAAGCACCCCGCCGGCGATGATCGGTAACTGGGAACGGGTCACCCCGCCGAAGCTGCCGAAGGTCCAGTTGATGTAGCTCTGAATCTCCTCGGGAATGCTGAAGTGCATAAGCACACTGACCGCCGCGTTAACGGCATAGCTGAAGAGCACCCCGAGCACCAGCAGGGTAAGCGCGCTTGCCACACGGCGGCTCACCAAAAGCACCACCAGGAGCACCGCCGTAGAGCCCAGTGTGGCGGCAAGCGCTACGACTGCGTCTCCGCCGAGCCCCACCGCGGCTAGCAGGCCGCTTCCCGCAACGAGTCCCGATCCAAGCGTCGACCCGGCAAGCACGACGAGGGCTACGCCGAGGCTTGCTCCGGCGTTGATGCCGAGAACGAAGGGGCCGGCGAGGGGGTTGCGAAAGAGTGTCTGCATGAGAAGGCCGCCCGAGGCGAGCCCGGCGCC
>CAYFQV010000089.1:4927-9098 GCA_964345195.1 uncultured Spirochaetaceae bacterium | reverse complement strand
CCGCCGTTTTGCGGCCCTTGTGTATGAGAGGCAACAGACTGGGTGTGCTCGGGCAGCCGTCGGTTCACGGTAACTTCTGGTAGTAGTAGCGATCGTAGTCGGGCATCAGTCCGGGGTGAAAGATGCTGATCAGATCCGCGAGGATGCGCTGCGGATTCATGGCCCCGCTCTCAAAGTAGTCGTTGCCGCCGCCGGGCCCCATTCTGCGGTTGTTGTTGTACACCTCTCCATCCTGAAAGGCACGGAAGTTGGTGAAGCGCTCATCCTCGGCGGCCCCCTGCTCGAGGCTGCTCCATACGCCGGGGTTGATCCAGATATCGGCGTCGCCTGCCTCGGCGTAAACGTTCTCGATATCCAGAAACAGAGACCCGGTCCTCTCCGTGTCTTTCCAGATATACTCCCCGCCGGCGTCGCGAATAAAGCGCGCCATGTAACTCTCACCCCCGGGTACGGACCAGGTGCCTTGATATGGCGCGTTCACCAGCACCGTGGGACGGTCTTCCGTGCTCTCCGCGAGGCGCGCTTCGATCCGCTCGGCGAGATCGCCGTATGAGCCCTCGATCTCCCGGAACCGCTCCAAGGCCTGGTCCAGGTCATCGTAGAAGAGGCTCGTAAAAAGCAGCCATTCCGCCCGACCGAGCGGTCGGTTCTCAACCCAGTCTCCACTGACCACGACCGGCAGTCCCGCCTCTTCGAGCACCGGCCTCGCGTCACGATCCCCTCCGAAGCTGTTAACCATGACGATATCCGGATTGAGCGCAATCAGCCGCTCAATATCCACGTTCCGACCGCTCCCCAATTCCCTCAGCTCTCCCGCATTCGCCATACGATGCACGGCGGGATTGTAGGCGTAGGCCACGGAGTCCACGGCTTCCACGGTATCGATCCGACCCAAGGCGTCGAGGTGCGGCAGGAATGTGGTCGACATTGTCACAATTGAGTCGATGGGTACGCCCACCACGACGTCCGCGCCGGCGACCGCCGGCGATCGCTGATCCCGTGGATGAAGCACATAGCGAAAGGTGTCGTTTTCGCGGGCACCCTGCCAGGGACGCGTGACCTCGACGATCGTCAGATCGCCGTTTCGGTAGGCACGAAACCCCTCGGCATGGCGAGCAAGCGAGGAAACGGCGCTTCCCTCCGCGATCAGGGCTTCCACCGTCACGGTGTCGGCTGCGGTCAGCTGCGAGATTGGAGCAAGTGCAAGCAGGAGCGCGAGTAGAAGGCACAAGCGGGCCGAAAAAAAAGAGCGGTTCATCCTTCCCTCCGAAGGCTAACGAGTGTGTGTGTCACAGGTAGGTCTCCTGGCTTCCGGGTCAAACGATGTCGGCCCACCTTCCCGGCGCGGACGCCAGTGGCTGAGCACCGCAGTGCTCATGGGGACATCTCCCCGGTTACAGTAGCGGGGGCTGCGACGGATTCGCACCGTCTTCCCTTTTCAACACGGTCTCCGGTTCCGCCGCGCTACGCGCGCACCATGCCCCGAAGCCTGTGTACCTGTAACGTATGCCTAAACTCTAAACCTCCCGGAGGGGAGTTGCAAGCAGCGTCTCATGCCGCTCGTGCTCCAAAGGAGAGCGGCAAGGAGCGACACGGCGAGGAGCATGGAACCGAACTCGGCGACTCAATCTAAACCTTGCTCGGCACGAGCGAGACTCGGCTCGGGATCCACGAGCGTGCCGTCGAGGAAGTAGTGGTACAGAAGGCTATCCTCGCGGTCTATCGTCCCGATCTGCGTTCCCGCGCGGACAATCGCACCGTCGCGAACCGTCACACCGCGAAGGCCGCTTAGAATCACACTTGCTTCCGCCGGCCGGTTGGTCACCTGGACCCGAGCTCCGAGCACGCCGTCGCGAACGACGTTGACCTCTCCGGCGAGCGGCGCGATCACGGCAACTCTGCTCTGCTCCAACGCTCCGGAGTCCTGGGTCGATGCCGAAGCGCGGCTGCGCGGCGGCCGAACTCGAAGCCCGGCAAGGTCTTCGTTCCGCGCGGCGAGCTCCTCGAAGCTTTCCGCGACCGTCCCGGCGGCGGGGAAGGGCCAACCCCGGGGTACCGCGGCGGGGTATCCCACCGCCGCCTCCGTCGGCGGCTCACCGCTGTCGCGGGCGGCCGCCGCCGCCCGACGTGCGCGATCCGCGGGGGTCTTTCGCCAGGCCAGCCCGAAGTGCTCGCGGATCCAGTGGGAGGCGTATACATCGTTCTGCCATCCGAGTCCCTCGTGGTGCCCCGTGGCCACGGCAAAGTGAAGATGCGGTTCGAGATAGCGGGTCCACCGACCCGTTCGGCCCACGCGCCCGAGCACCGCGCCGGCCTCCACGCGCCGCGGCTCGTCGACGCGGCGCTCGGAAAGATGCGCGTAGTAGTACTGTTTCCCATCGTCTCCCTGGAGAACCACGGCAATGCCTCCGCGGCGGTTGTCGGCCGGGCGTGCCACGCCGCTCGTCACCGCAAGAACCAGGGCCGTGCTTACGCGGCGGTATCCGGATTCGTGGGCTGAGAGCTCCGGCGCCGCCTCTATATCCACGGCGCGTCCACCGTCCCAGTGGAGCTCCGTCCAGCTCATGTACTGTCGCGGTGCAGCCATTGGGAACACGTAGCGCTCGTTGTCGCCGTTATCGTTGCCGTCATTAACGGATGGTGCCGCCGTCGCGGTGACAATGACGCCCTCACCCAGGCCCGCGCCGAGGGCCAAGCTTGCCACCGTGCAGATCATGAGAGCCGTTCGAAGCGTCGTCTGCTTCACTCCACCCATACTACCGGGATTATCGGCAAATATCGGCCGCTTGGGATAGAGCGGGACCTGCATTTGCGTGCTCCCGGGATCGGCGATAGGCTTACGGCAGGAGGATACGCATGTCTCGGAAGAACCCCGCTCCGGAAATCACACCCGACCGCTACGAAGCGGCGCCCGCACCGGAGCTTGACCCGCATACACTTCATGATCGCCTCATGCGAGAGAGCAGCGGTCGCCATGGCGAGTGGCCGGGCGGCCTTAAGGCTGCTCTGCAGGCCTGTATGGGGGAAATGCCGCCGCTTGTCGAGCCTGAGCCCACCTGGGCTGAGCCGCAATGGCGGAATCCCGGCGCTTCGGGAGCGAACCATAAGGGCTTCTACCGGCGGGAGGTCACCTTCGCCGTTGAGCCCGGACAGCGTTCCGTCGGTTGGCTTCTCACGCCGGATTTGTCGCCGACACCGCGGCCGACGGTGATCTGCTTGCAAGGTCATAGCAGTGGCGCGCATATCTCGCTCGGCGAGGCGCGGTATGCTCGGGATCCCGCCGCGATTGCCGGTGGGCGGGACTTCGGCGTGCAGGCGGTGGCTCGCGGATACAACGCCTTTGTCCTGGAGCAGCGCGCCTTCGGTCTGCGGGTGGACAGCCGCCCGGCCGAGCAGCGAAGCCACTACGATTACGACGTGCCCTTCAGCGATGAGCGGTGTCGCCACCAGGCGATGGTTGCTCTGCTCCTGGGGCGCACCCTCCTCGGAGAGCGGGTGCACGACGTACAACGGTCCATTGATCTGCTGGGACAGCGACGAGAGGTCGATCATGACCGGATTGCCTGTATGGGCAACAGCGGCGGCGGTACGGTGTCCTTCTACGCCGCCTGCGTTGATGAGCGTATTTCCGCGGTCATACCGAGCTGCAGTTTTTGCCCCTATCGCGAATCGATCGGCAGCGTTGATCACTGTAGCGACAACTACCTTCCCGGTGCGCTGAAGTACTTCGACATGCCCGATCTGTCCGAGCTCATTGCGCCGCGGCCCATGATCGTCGTCGCCGGTCGCGACGATCCGCTCTTTCCGTACGACGCGGTCGCTCGAGGCTTCGAGACCGCACGGCGGATCTACCGGGCCGTCGGAGCCGAGGAGCGGGTAGCCCTCCACACCGGCGCCGGCGGCCACCGCTTCTACCCGGAGGCGTGGGAAAGCTTCGAGCGCATTAGCGGCTGGACACGCAGCTGAGAACGGTTGGCTCTTCGGGGGGTGAGCATGTCCCCGACCTTGCCGATGAGTGAGCCGCAGTGTAGCGCCGCGGGATAGTTTTGCTCGCTCGTACGGCATTGTCCGGCCCGGGCGCCGACGTGTAACTTAAATGTATGGAACATACACGGAGTCGGCGTCGCGTAGAGGCACTCCTCGCGGACACGGATGTACGGATCAACGGGGA
>CAYFQV010000089.1:0-4827 GCA_964345195.1 uncultured Spirochaetaceae bacterium | reverse complement strand
CGAGACCTTCGACCGGATCATCTCAATCGGCATGTTCGAGCACGTGGGCTACCGGAACTATCGGGAGTTCTTCCGGGTCGTCCGGCGCAACCTTCGGGAAGACGGGCTCTTCCTGCTCCACACCATCGGCGGTGTCCGGTCGGTTCGTCAGAACGAGCCTTGGCTGGACCGCTATATCTTCCCGAACTCCATGCTCCCCTCGGCCAAGCAGATTGCTCGTGCGAAGGAGGGCTTCTTCGTTCTGGAGGATTGGCACAACTTCGGCGCCTACTACGACACAACCTTGCTGCAGTGGTACCGCAACTTCGAAGAGGCTTAGCCGGAGCTGAAAGAGATGGGCGAATATGACGAGCGCTTCCGCCGGATGTGGTGCTACTATCTCTTGACCTCAGCCGGCGGTTTCCGGGCGCGGAAAAACCAGCTGTGGCAGGTCGTGCTCTCGCCGGGCGGCGTGCCCGGCGGGTATGTGCGACCCGGGAGTTCGTAAGCGCCGGTGCATCCTATTTGCGAACCCCAACCCAGACCCAGCCTTTTAAGACACGGGCTCGGTATGTGGTAAGGTGCCGCCGTTGCCGCAGTGCGCCGAGTACCGGCCCGACTAGATTGGGCCAGGGGGCCCAGGCGCGAACCTCGCCGGTATCCAGCGCAAAGCGGCTGTGGTGCCATGCACACTGAAGCTCACAGCCCTCCTGCACCGTCGCGACGCTGAGGGGAAGACGCATATGCGGACAGCGTGCTTCGAAGGCGTAGACGTTCCCACCACAGGCCGCAATGAGAACCTGCAGCTCGCCGGCTCGCGCGGCAACGGGGCGCCCCGCCTCGAGTGAGCGTGCCGGAAGGGCGCGGTACCACATCATGGAGCCCTTACGGATGGATCGTTGCGCGGCGGGCTCCTGACCCGCCACGGCTGAGACTTCACGGAGGGTATGCTTGCCGCGCTTGCCCTTGAGGCGAACCCGTACGCGTCTGCCGAAATGGACGGCATCTCCGGCCGCGTCGACGAACTCGGCGGAGGCAAGCACATCAGCCTTCGTCTTCTTGGTAGCGGTCTCGATCCGTGACGCCAGATTGACGCTGTCGCCAATCACCGCCGAGAGCCGTTCTCCCTCTTGTCCAATACTACCGGAAACGAGGCGGCCGATATGCAGCCCGATACCCATCCGCAGTCGGGCGCCGTAATTTGCGTCGAGGAACGTGTTGAAGTCGGCAAGCTCGGTCTGCATCTCCAGTACGGCCTTCGCCGCAGTCACGGTTATCTCCGCCGGTGTCCCGTGCTCAAAGAGAACAAGAAGCCCGTCACCCATGAAGTTGTTAATGGTTCCGCCGTGACGTTTCACGGCACCGCTCATGCGATCGTAGTAGCGGTCCAGGATAAAGATGACATCGTGCGGTGGGAGACCCTCGGCGAACGGGGTGAAGTCGCGCAGATCCGTGAACATGATGCCCATCGTCCGCTCGTCCCCGACCTCGTCTGCCCGAGCCGCTGTCTGCTCGGCAACATCGAGGACCATCCGCCGGACGGTCATGTCCCCGCGAATGCTAGTCTGACAGCCGAGGCGTACTCTCGGCTCGAGATGCAGGCGCTTCGCGACGCGTTGCTCAACTTCGCTTCGGGGCTCCAGGTTCTCTTCTCCTGAAAGAACCCACACCCGGCACGTCGAGCAGCGACCAATGCCGTTGCACTGGTGAGGGAGGGGCAGGCCGGCCCGCAATGCGGCGTCGAGTATGGTCTCTCCCGGCACAATATCTATACTCGTGTTGTCCGGCAGGACTTCAATTCGATTCATCCGCAGAACCACCGCGTTTCCGGATATCTCATTCGGCCTCCTTGCCGAGCCGCTGTCTCCTGCGTGTCAGGTCTCTTGTGGGTGCCGTCGAGCCGCCTACAGCTCGTAGTCGACAACCGCCTGCTCGGCGGCAACCGTGCCGACGAAGGCCTTCACCTCTTGATGGACCGGATCCTGCTGATAGGCGTTCAGGGCCTCCCGATCGTCGAAGCTCGAGAAGAGGGCCACGTCCCAAGCCCGCTCGGAGCGATTGAAGTCCATGCCGCACTCGATCTCCCGAATGCTCGGCACCGTGTCCTTCATGGCCAGGATACGCCGGCGCATCTCCTCGGCGATCTCGGTCTTGGACATCCCGTCGTATTTCTCCACCAATTTCCAAAGCACAATGTGTCGTACCATGATGTCAGTGTAGCAGAGCGCCGCCGAGAGGGCGATGGGCTCAGCGTAGGAGGGTAACGGCGACTCAGCGCGCTATGGGCTACTCCAGCATGGACCTGCGCAGCATCGTGATGATCGCCGGAGAAGAACGGCTGTTCTACTCATGCTACGAGATGCCCCGGGCTGCAGTTGCGCTGATGCGGGAAATAGGCTATCTGTTTCTCATCTCGCGCTCCTGCCCGGTCGCCAGAAAGCGGTCGACCTCGTCGCCGGGGTTCTCTTCGAGGAATGGAAGCGGTGCCCAGACGAAGAACGCGAGGGTGGAGAGCATCAGGAAGAAGACGCCGCTGACAAAGCCGCCGAAGATGCTGATATCCATGGGCGACAACGCTATCAGAGGAGGACGCCTCGCGCAAGTTTGCTGCCGGGTGCCTATCCTGAGTATTTTTGCTTATATGATAAGGTCGTCGTGCCGAATGGCCCGACGGACCGGGAGTAGGCAACCATGAGTGAACAAAGCTCCCCGATCCGCCAAGCAATCGGGTTTGTACGGCAGGACTACGATCACTTCATGCAGAACACCGTGCTCCGCAGCAGTGTTCATGAGCTTCCGCTCGAAAACCGACAGTGGCGGGAGATAGAGCAACTCGTGTCGCTCGCGGACGAGCTGCAAGAGTATGAGCCGGGCCTCCATGATCTCTACGCCGGCATTGAAGCGCTTCTTGCCTTCGCGCGTGCTCTCATGACGGTTGCTAAGCCACGTATCCAGACTGAATTGGCCCAGCCGCGCTCGTATCACTCCCGGGAGAACCGGATCGCACTCTCAATGACGCTGTCGAGTATTGCCGACAACGTACGCCACCTTCGTGAGCATCTCAGTGTGCTCTACGCGACGGTCATCGGCGTGGACGAAGAAAAGAACGGACGTACCAAAGCGGTTCATACGGAGTTCCCGGCTCTTGCTCAGGATTCCACGTGGTATGACGGCGATCATGCTCCGGCTTGACAGGTCGGGCTCGCTCCTCTATGGCGTACTCGTAGGAGGAACACTATGAAGAGTTATAAGAAGGAACTGTGGTTCAACACCAAGAACCGCTACGAGCTGGTACATATCACCGATCAGGTTCGCGAGGCGCTGCGCGAGAGCGGTATCAAAGAGGGCTTCTGCCTGGTAAACGCCATGCATATTACGGCGAGCGTCTTTATTAATGATAACGAGTCCGGATTGCATCAAGACTTTCTGAAGTGGCTCGAAGAGCTCGCCCCGTATAGCCGCAGCGGATACAAGCACAACGTCGGCGAAGACAACGCCGACGCCCATCTCAAGCGCTCAGTCATGGGCCGTGAAGTAGTGGTTGCCGTCACCGAGGGCGAGCTCGACTTCGGCCCCTGGGAGGCCATCTTCTACGGCGAGTTCGATGGTAAGCGCAAAAAACGTGTTCTCGTGAAGATTATTGGAGAGTAGCGGGTCGCAGGCGGCCGAACCCCGCCTCGGCGTCGCCGCGCCGCCACCGCGGCCACCGCGCCCCCGTCCCGCCACCGAGCCACACCCCGCCGCGCCCCGTTTCCCCGCCTGCGCCTCTCCGCTATAATCACCGTATGCAATTCTCACGCTTCGGTGAACAGCTGACCGCGAAGAGCGGTATTCTGGCGCTAATGGACGACCTGGGCGAGGCCATGGCCGGCCCGGGAGAGAAGTACATGCTCGGCGGTGGTAACCCCGCGCACATTCCCGCCCTCGACGCCGTATACCGTCGACGGATGCGGGAGATCGCCGACAGCGGCAATGAGCTCGAACGCATGCTCGGCAACTATGACACGCCTCGCGGGCGCGAAACCTTCCTCCGCGCCCTTGCGGACATGTTCCGCGAGCAATACGGCTGGGACATTGGCGCCGAGAACATTGCCGTCACCAACGGCAGCCAAACCGCCTTCTTCACGCTGCTCAACATGCTCTCCGGGCACTTTTCCGACGGCAGCCATCGGCGGATCCTCTTTCCTCTCATGCCGGAGTACATCGGCTATGCCAATCAAGCCGTAGAGGAAGGGGCGTTCGAGGGCCGCCTGCCGCGCATTGATCAGATCGACGATCACACGCACAAGTACCACATCGACTTGGAATCCCTGCACATCGATGATCACATCTCCGCCGTCTGCGTTTCCCGGCCCACCAACCCCACCGGCAATGTTCTCACCGATCATGAGATCGCGGTCCTCGACGAGACCGCCCGCCGCCATGACGTACCGCTTCTGATCGACAACGCCTACGGCATCCCCTTTCCCGGCATGATTTTCACCGACGCCACACCCGTGTGGAACCCAAACATCGTCCTTGCCATGAGTCTCTCCAAGATCGGCCTTCCCTCGACCCGGACCGGCATCCTGATCGCGCGGAGTGAGATCATACAGGCCGTCTCCAGCGCCAACGCGATCGTCAGCCTGGCAAACGGCAGCGTCGGCCAGGCGATCGCCGAGCCCCTCATTGAGTCCGGGGAGATTCTGCGCTTGAGCAGCGAGATCGTGCGGCCCTTCTACGAGGAGAAGTCCAAGAAAGCACGAGCCTGGATCGATGAAGCCTTCGCCGCATCGGGCGTGGACTACTCCGTGCACCTATCGGAGGGCTCGCTGTTCCTGTGGCTATGGTTCCGGCGTCTTCGCTCCA
>CAYFQV010000088.1:12004-13322 GCA_964345195.1 uncultured Spirochaetaceae bacterium | reverse complement strand
AACATACGGCGCGGCGTGGTCGCTACGGCATGTGCGCGGACGGCGCGTGGTGCCGGTGCGGCCGGTGTCGGCGAAGATGAAAGGATTGCACCATGCGTACAACGTTCATTGCGGGTAACTGGAAAATGCACAAGACCGTCGGTGAGGGCCGTGAGCTCGCGGAGACGTTGAAAAGAGAACTATCCGACGGCGCACACAAGCTTATGATTGCCCCGGCGTTCACCTCCTTGGCGGCTATCGCGGAGGTACTCCAGGGGACGAACATCCTCCTGGGAGCTCAGAACATGGCGCCGGAGGAGGAGGGAGCTCACACCGGAGAGGTTTCCGTGGGTATGCTGAAAGACGTCGGTGTATCCGTGGTGATTCTGGGGCATTCCGAGCGGCGTCACGTCTACGGGGAAAGTGACGAGCTGATCAACCGGAAGGTGCAACTCGCGCTTAAGCACGGCATGGAAGTCGTGTTGTGCGTGGGTGAGACCCTCGAAGAGCGCGACGCGGGACGGGTTCGTTCCGTCGTCGAAGGGCAGCTGGAGGCCGGTTTGTCCGGCGTTTCGAAAGAGCGTTTGGAAGCGGTAACAATTGCATACGAGCCGGTCTGGGCGATCGGCACGGGGAAGACCGCAACCCCGGGGGACGCGTCGGAGGCGCACGGCATTGTTCGCGCAAAGCTCGACGGCTTGTACGGCACGGGTGCCGGTTCTCGTGTGACCGTGCAGTACGGCGGGTCTGTTAAACCGAACAACGTTGCGGACTTAATGGCCGAGGAACAGATCGACGGCGCACTTGTAGGCGGCGCTTCGCTCAAGGCGGAGACCTTTGTTCCTATCGCCAAGTTTGATGCTACGTGAAAACTAAAATGAATACGGTATTCGAAGAGGAATCGTGGATATGGGTGCACTAAGCATTCTACTACTTATTGTGTTTGGCATTACCTCGCTTCTTTTGGTCGGGGTAGTACTGCTACAGGATGAAGGCGGTGAGGGGCTCGGAGGTATCTTCGGCGGCGGAGGCAGTGCAGGACCGGTAGGAAACCGTTCAGGCAACATTCTGACGAAAGCCACCTCGGTACTTGGTACCGTCTTTTTGGTGACCGCGTTCGCCCTGGCCTGGCTGAATCGGAGCCCTGACACCGGGAACGTGGAAGCGGCGGCACGTCAGCTCGAAGGTGACGGAGAAGGCCGTGTGCCGTGGTGGCAAGTAGATGAGGATGAAGATGACGGGGGGCCCGGACTTGATGAGTTGGAAAGCGGTCAAGGCAACATGGAAGCAGACGGAGAGTCCAACTCTGCCGACGAAAACACTTCTTCCGAGTGATGAC
>CAYFQV010000088.1:10241-11904 GCA_964345195.1 uncultured Spirochaetaceae bacterium | reverse complement strand
GAAGCAGACGGAGAGTCCAACTCTGCCGACGAAAACACTTCTTCCGAGTGATGACTTGTGCGTATAGCAGTTGTTTTCTTTTCAGCTTCTCATAGGAACAAGCTCGTCGAGCTCTCGAAGGCACTGGCGAGCGGCATTGAAGCACAGGGACACCAGGTTGTTTTGGTAGACGGCGACCGAGATGTTAACACGAAGCTCACGATCTATGAGTACATTGCCATTGGAACGGAGCAGACCAACCTCTTCGGAGGGAAACTGCCGCCGAAGGTGACGGAGTACCTGAAGAACGCGGGCATTGTCGGAGGCAAGAAGTCTTTCGGCTTCGTGCTAAAGCGTCCACTCGGAACGACCAAGACACTGCGTTCCCTCATGGGTGCCATGGAAGCGGAGGGGATGTTCCTGCGTGTTTCAGACGTGTTTACGTCCCCGGAAGGGGCTGAAGCGGTCGGCAAGCGGCTGAAGATATCGTAACGAAAGCTGGTGCTTGACTTCGACGCGCGGATCCCGGACATCTTTTTAGTCATTAGTGATTCCAATTGATAGTGATTCCAATCGCGTGTGTAGGTGAACAAGCCGGACGTGGAAACGTATTACGACATATTAGGACTGGACAGTTCGTGTTCCCAGGATGAAGTGAAACGCGCCTTCCGCTCAAAGGCAAAAGAGCTGCATCCCGACGTTGCATCGCCGCCCGGTAGCTCCGCTGAGCGCATGCGCCTGCTCATTCAGGCTTACAAAACGCTCGCGGATCCGGAGCTGCGGAAGCATTACGATCGAACGCACTTCATCATTCCGCGAAAGTATCGCTTCGACTATCGATCGTTCTTGAAGTCCCGGCCGAACGATCTTTCGAGTCAGGCAAAGCTCGTTTTCTTTGATCTCCTTCACGATTTTCAGAATGAAGCGGTCGAGGTGTTTGATGCACGATTCCGTGACCGGGAATCGCTCATGTGGGACTATTTGGGCCGGGAAGACTTCATGGACTGCGCCTTTCTTCTGGCGGAGGAGTATGAGGCTCGGGGTGATTTCGTGGAGTCGTACCGACTGCTCACTTCGATTGCAGTCCATGAGCAATTGCGTCCCTACTTTCGGCACTTCTTTCAGGAAGTTATCGACAGGCTGCGGGGTCTGGTGTGTTTCAAGATGTTCGAGCATTTCGAGCCCAAACGCGTGCTGGCCCACATTGAGGAACTCGTGGAGTTCGACTTTTCCCACAAGGAAACGGCATTCTATCTGAAGAAGGCCGCGGAGCTACATCTGGTCTGCAACAACGTCGCGCAGGCAAAGGCCTGCTTGGATCGCGGCCTGTCTCTTGACGAGCGTCTGCCGGGTATCAAGAAACTGCAAGAGCAGATTAGCCTCAAGCAGTGCGTATAAGATTATTTCTCCGAGGATATGTGGATGACAAAAATGAAGCAGCTAATGACCCTCGCGATCTTCAGCATCCTGGCGGTGCCGGGCTTCGCACAGGTGCTGGACAAGCCGGTCGCCGTGGTTCGACTGAACGAGACGGCGAATATCGGACAACGGGTCATGCGTCAACAGACTCAGCTCGTCGAAGAACAGCTCGGGCGCTCCGTTTCGCAGTCCGAGCGGCGAGAATTACTGCAGGCACAGATCAGCGAAGAGTTAATCAATCAGGCAGCCGCTGAGGCGAACATTC
>CAYFQV010000088.1:7956-10141 GCA_964345195.1 uncultured Spirochaetaceae bacterium | reverse complement strand
CAGGCACAGATCAGCGAAGAGTTAATCAATCAGGCAGCCGCTGAGGCGAACATTCAGGTGACCGACAGCGAGATGCAGCAGGCGATTACCAATCAGCGAGCCGGTCTCGACCAACCCCTATCGGAAGAGCAGTTTCGTCGACTCATTGAACAGCGAGCGGGCCTGACCTGGGATGAGTATAGGGATCAGATCCGGCAACGCTTGCTGCAGGAAAAGTATATTCTGCAGGAAAAGCAGGATGTACTGCAGTCGGTAGAGACCCCGAGCCAAGCGGAGATTCAGCGATTCTACGACGAGAATGCAACCGAGTTCTCAAATCCCGCCATGGTACGGTTCGAGCATGTGTTTATCGACACGCGGCAGAGCTCCAACGCGGAGACGCGGCGGAAACGAGACACCATCGAAGAGCTCTACAGCGAGATCCAGTCGGGATCGACCAGCTTCGATGAGCTGTTAGATGCCTCGGTGGACGACGCCTCGTACAGCGCCGGCGATTTTGGGTATCTCATGCGCCAAGACGCCGCAAACCGTCAGCTTCTAGGGCAGGACTTCATTGATACAGTCTTTAGTCTGGACCAAGGAGAGATGAGTGACGGCATCATCGAGTCCAATGTTGGATTTCACATTGTGCGCGTTACAAACAAGCGCCGTGCCCGGATTCTTGATTTGAACGATCCGGTGTTACCCGGCCGGAACGTCACCGTGCGGGACCAGATTCGCAACTACCTCGTCGGCAACGAGCAACAGCGAGCGTTCCAACGAGCGCTCGAAGAGGTCGTGCAGGAGCTGCGGGATCGCGCGGACATTCAGGTCTACGAAGAGAACCTCGACTGGTAAGGTATGGGAGCGCGTCGCAAAGCCCGTATACTCGCCTTTCAGGCGCTTTACGCGTGGGATACAAGCGCTGGGTCGCTTGATGATATCACCTCATTCTCGTGGCTTGATGAGCCCACCGACGAGGATACCGAGTCCTTCGCGCGCCTTCTCGTCGCCGGAGCCATCGAGACGATTTCAGAGGTCGATGAAGCCATTTCCGCCCAGCTCGAGCATTGGACGCTCGCCCGGATCAATCGGGTAGATCTCGCGATTTTGCGCTTAAGCGCCTACGCCATTCTATACATGCAGGATATTCCGGCCTCGGTCACGATCGACGAGGCGATAACGCTTGCGAAACGCTACGGGACCCGCGAATCCTATCGCTTCGTCAATGGAGTCCTGGACGGCATTTCAAAGAGGAAGGCTGGGTGAGCCGGCGCAAGATCGTCGCTATTGCCCTGGTGTTTTTCTCGCTTACGGCTCTGGTTACGGTGACGATCCTCGTGAGTCGGGGTGTACGAGAGATGCGGCGCGACCGCATGCTTCGCTACGCCGTCGAGGATATCGACTCCATGCTTTCCCATGATCGCTATGAGCAAGCCGCTCGGCGACTGGACGAGTTTCGAGGCGTTCAACTGAACCGTGCGCAGTGGATACGCGTACTTCGACGCGCCCATGTAGTTGCCGAAGAGCTCGAGAATTGGACTGGGTTCGCCGCACTGAGTGAGCGCGCCGGCAGGCGCCATGACGACGACGCCGAGCTTGTCGCGCTTGCTCTGCTCATGCGTCTCCGAAGTGGTGAATCGGTTTCACTAGAAGATGTGCCGGAGGGGGAGCGTTTCGACTCACTTCGCGGGCGAATTCTGCTGTCCCGGCTCAACGAGGGGCCGTCGGATTCGGAAGCGTTCATGCCTGCTCGCCGACGCGGTGACTCCGCTGGGGAGCTGTCCTCACGTATCTCGAGCCCCGCCGTCGAAGCTGTGGTTTCCGCCGCGTACCGGGAAAGTCCGGATGCTCAAGAGCGCGCATTTAATGAGACGGGAGACGTCCGCTTTGGAATGAACGCCGCACTGCTGCGGCTTCGCGCCGGAGACATAGAGCAGGCCTACGAAGCTGCGGGAGCTGCGACCGAAGGTATGTCGGCGCGTTTCCGGGCCGAGCTTGCGGTGTCGGCGGGTGAATTTCGGGCGGCGGCGCGTCTGCTGAGGCCGCGGTTGGAGCAGGCGGCGGAGGATCGGGGCGACGTGACCGTACCGGCCGCATTCCTTCTAGGGGACGTCTTTCTCGCAACCGGACGCTATGCCGAGGCTGTTCGAACGTATCGACGGGTTTCCGCATCAAGCTGGACACCCGAGGTATACCAGAATGT
>CAYFQV010000088.1:4019-7856 GCA_964345195.1 uncultured Spirochaetaceae bacterium | reverse complement strand
GTTCGTGGGCTTTTGTGGCGCATGTACAACCAAGCGCGAGACGCCGAGCGCCCCGGGGCTCTTTTCGGGGAGTATCTTGCATGGCATCTGACCGGTGTCGGTGACTGGGATGATCTGGCGCGCGTTGTCGGCGACGGTGATGGGAACTGGGCGGACTTTTACCGCGGCGTTCTCGCTGTAGAACGTGGCAGCTACGACGAGGCGGCGAACCACTTCGGCGCTGTTTCCGCCTTTCGGATGGCGGTCTCGGCTTCCTACAATCACGGTATTCTGGCCGCCGCTGCGGGTGACACCGAGACCGCTGTGGCGGCGCTGCAACGTGCAGACGAGCGCTTGCGCAGCGTACCGCGATCCTCGCGATCACGTGAACGGCACTCACTGGTCCTGGAAGCTCTGGGTCGGGTTTACCTGTTGAAAGGAGACCAAGAAACCGGCTACCGTATGCTTTCTCAGGCGGTAAAGGCGGATCCAAGCAACGCTTCCGCGCGTAACTCGATTGAGAATACGCAGGTACCCACCGGCGATTGAGTCGGTGTGCACAAAAAAAGAGACCCCCTGGGGCGACGCTCCGATCAACAATGAAAGGCGGATAGGATGATACGACTAAAGAGCCCGAAACAGATCGACGGCATTCGAGAGGCTTCTCGGCTCCTCTCCACGGTGCTCAAAGAGACCTCCGCCATGGTGGAACCCGGTATCACGACTCGTGATCTGAGTGCGTACGGTTATGACCGAATCACGAAGTTGGGTGCACGTGCAGCCTTTCTCGGATACATGGATTTTCCCGCGGCCATGTGCACCTCAGTGGACAGCGCTGTTATTCACGGCATCCCGGATGATAAGAAACTACAGGAGGGACAGGTCGTAACCTTGGATTTCGGAGTTGAGTACGGAGGATACTACAGCGACCACGCGGTGACGATCCCCGTGGGACGCGTGTCGCCTGAGATCGACGCCCTCTTAAAGACCACGAAGGAGAGTCTGGATCTGGGAATCGCCGAGGCCCGGGTTGGGAATAGAGTAAACGACGTCTCTCGGGCTATCTATCAGTACAACCGACGGGCCGGGTACGGCATTGTGCGTCCGTACTGCGGGCATGGGGTTGGGCTCGAAATCCATGAAGATCCGCAGGTGCCGAATTACGTGGGAAGCGGCCCCAACCCGCGCTTCAAGCCGGGGATGGTATTGGCCATTGAGCCGATGATCAATCTTGGGGGTGACGATGTTCGCCTCTTAGACGATGATTGGACTGTGATAACGGCGGATGACTCGATATCCGCGCACTTTGAGCATACGATCGCCATTCATCGGGACCATACTGAAATCCTTACGGCTTGGGACGTCTGATACCGACGAAGTGCTGCGCATTTTGATCGAGGCCGAGATTATCAGTATTCTCGGGAGCAGTATTCCAGCACATCGCGGCCCACGGGGGCGTCGCGAGGAGGCAACATGAGCGCTAAGACACCGCTTCATTCTCGGAAGTTCTTCCTGGTAAATCTCGTCCTCGTGGGCTTGATTCTCGGCTTCAGCATGTCGATGGTCGTGTTCTCCTGCTCGACGCGAATCCAGCCGGGCGGAACGGCCATGGCGCAGCGCAGCGGAGAAGACGTAAACATCGATATACAGGGTTTGCAGAGCTCGTTTCGGCAAGTTGCTAGGGCCGTTCTTCCCGCCGTTGTAAAGCTCAACGTAGAGGAGACGCGAAATCAGCAGGCGCCACAGGGCGATAATCCCTTTTTTGACTTCTTCTTCGGGGATCCGGATGAAGAGGATACGCCGATCCCGACCCAGGGCTTGGGTTCCGGCGTGATGGTGCGGCAGCAGGGCGAAACCTACTATGTGCTGACCAACGATCACGTTGTCGGAGATGCCGACAATATCGAGGTCGTGCTCGAGGATGACAGCGAGTACGAGGCGGAGCTTGTCGGTACGGATCAGCGAAAGGATCTGGCGCTCGTGTCGTTTGAAGAGCCGGACCGCGAGTTGCCCCTCGCTCGGCTCGGAGATTCGGACGCTCTAGCCGTGGGAGATTGGGTGCTTGCAGTGGGTAGTCCCTTTGGTTTTCAGTCGACGGTCACAGCCGGCATTGTGAGCGCCCTCGAGCGTAGAGGGGGACCGCGGGGAAACATTAACGACTTTATTCAAACCGATGCCGCAATAAACCAGGGTAACTCCGGCGGGCCACTTGTTAACCTGCAGGGAGAAGTCGTCGGCATTAATACCTGGATTACTTCCCAGACGGGGGTAAGTGCGGGGCTTGGGTTCTCCATTCCTATCAACAACGCCAGGAGTGCTATCGACGACTTTATTGAACAAGGTTCCATACAATACGGATGGCTCGGCGTGAGCATTCGCGACGTATCACGCCAAGCCGCCGAAGATCTCCAGCTCGAGAATCGGGACGGAGCCATGGTTCACCATGTCTTCGTAGGTTCCCCCGCGGAAGAGTTCGGTCTCCAACCCGGGGATTTTATCCGGTCGGTAAACGGCGAGGATGTCGAAGATGCGGATGAGCTGATTCTTAACGTGGGCGATCTCCCGGTAGGGGATGTTGCCCGCTTCGAGGTGACCCGTCTCGGTGAGGATATTGAGGTTGAAGTTACCATCGGAGAGCGGGGATCCGAACGGACCATTCAGCAGCAAAACGCTCGTTTGTGGCCGGGGCTTAGCGTGTTTCCCTTGACTGAAGAGGTGCGTAACGAGTTGGAGTTGCAGTCCGGAACCGAAGGTGTCATTGTTAGTACTGTTGAATCACAGACGCCTGCGGGGACGGCTGGTCTTCGCTCCGGAGACGTGATTGTCTCCCTCAGAGGCGAAGCAGTCGCAAATATAATGGAGTTCTACCGCATTCTGAATCGTGATCCGGAAGAAGGATCCGCGGTCCGGTACATTCGGGACGGGGAAGAGGCGACAACAGAGTTGGAGTATCCGTGAGTGTAAAGAAAGAGTTTCTCCCCTACGACACCGTTAGAAATAATGGGCTCAAACTGGCGCATCGGATTCACGGTGACGGATTCGTTCCCGATGTGATCTACGTGAGTCTTCGCGGTGGCGCCTATCTCGGCAACGTCATCAGCGAGTACTTCAAGGTTGTACGCACCGGGCACCGCCCGGTGTTTTATGCAGCCGTCGTAGCGAGGTCGTATTCCGACATCCACCGCCGTGAGCAAGTAATGGTGGACGGATGGACCTACACCCCCGAGCATCTGCGAAGCGGGGACCGTGTACTCATTGTGGATGATATCTTCGACTCGGGTCGAACGATCAATCATCTCGTGGATCTGGTGCTCGAGCAGGGCATTCCGCGGGGAGACATTCGAGTCGCCGTGCACGACTACAAAATTCGCTCCTTCGTGCAGGAGACCTTACCGATTCATCCGGACTACTACTGCCGGAAGCACGTAGTGACCAAGCCGGAAGATGACGCCTGGATCCATTATCTGAGTCATGAGCTCGTCGGTTTGGGTGTGGATGAGATCGAGCAGCAGTATGCAGATGATCAGGAGGTTGTGGCGATTCTCAAAGAGATAAGCGCATATCGGTCATGAGAGTGCAGCATTATCTTGCATACCGAACCCCGATTCTGTGCCTGCTATTCGTACTAGTTTCCGGTGCATCCGTGATCGCCCAGGACACTCCAGGGACTGCGGAGCCCCCGCAGTCCGAAATGAACCCGCCGCCCGAAATCTCATTCAATCCGCAGCCGGGGGAGTACGGTGAAGAGATTCGCGTGCACCTGCGAGCAAGCCATTCCGAAAACTCTCTCAAAGGGTCGGAAAGACCCGGAACGCTCTGGTACCGCTTTTCAGAAGACCACGATCAGCGCTTTCTTCG
>CAYFQV010000088.1:0-3919 GCA_964345195.1 uncultured Spirochaetaceae bacterium | reverse complement strand
AGTGAAGTGGTCGAGGCGAGCTACGTCGTGGACAGCGGTCGTGAAAGCGGCGAGCCTCGGCTTTCGGTGGTCAGCCCTGTTCCCGGAAGCTTTGCGAACCGTCAGCTCCTGTTAATCGAGTCCAATGCGCTCTCCGGTATCCGCTACACCCTCGACGGCGGCGACCCCCTCAACGACGGACGCGCCTATACGGGTCCGGTTGTCCTATCTCGTACTGGTGCGTACACGCTCCGGGTCGCCGCTCAAGATCCGAGTGGAAACGTTCTTCGCCGCCGTGTGGCCGTAAACGTCGGTGACGCGGACGCGATCGCAGGCGATCAGGGCGTGATTACCACGTCGCGGGAGATCCGCGCTCCCGAGGGTGAAGCCTACTTCACAACGGATGGATCCGCCCCGTCGCGTGAGGATTCGCGGTTCCGTGATCCGCTGCCTATCTCTCCCTCCGCCGGCGTCGCCCGAACCCTTGTGCTGCGAATGCTGGTTCCGGAAAGCGCCGCTAGGGATGGCTCTTCAGACCTTGCAAGCGGGGAGTATCGATACGTCTACGTCCTCGAGGGCCGTCGCCCGGCCACCCCGGAGCTGTTCACGTATCGCTTGCCGGCGGAGCCGGATCCGGATGCAGACGATCCTGCAGCGGCCGCTCAGACACGTCGCGGGATCCGCATAGCATTGCTCTCGTCGCCGGGTGCCGTGATTCGCTATAGCTTGGACGGGACATCTCCGGTCGATGGGATGCGCTACGAGGCTCCCTTCGTGCATTCCCTCCCGAAGTATCGCAACAGCGGTGAGCTCACGTTGCGGGCGCTAGCCGTGTATTCCGGCACCGCCATGAGCGAGGAGTTGACGCAGGCGATCAGCTTCGACACCGCGGCACCTGCGCCGCCCATCACCATGTACGACGGAGCGTCGCACGTTGCACAGGCCCGTATCGACGTGAGCGCGCAGGACTCTGCAGGCAGTGAGGACCTTGAGTTGCTGTATCGGCTCGAGGAGGCGGATGAAGCCGATGAAGCCGATCGCGATGCCCGGTGGGCATCTCTCGGCTCGAGGCGCTCGATTCGGATCGTCGCGCCGTCCGGCGGCGACCGCCGTGTTCGCCTCCGCTTCGCGCTGCGAGACGCCGCCGGCAATCGCTCGCCCGCCGGCGAAACCCTATCGCTGCGCCTCGATGCTAAGCCGCCGCAGTCCCCCCGCATCGCAATGCAAGATGGACTTCTTAGGATCGAGGGAGACAACGCCGCCTATCGCGTGCGTCGTATCCACCCCGCCGAGGAAAATGCCGGTGACCGATCCGGGGCTGAGTTTACCGACTATGACGGTCCCCTCGCGCTCGAATCAGTGCCGGGACGCCGTGCGGTTTATGCCGTTCATGCCTATACGCGGGACGAAGTTGGAAACCGGAGCGAACTGGTGGAGCGGGAGGTGTCGCTCGACCGGCGGCCTCTCAATCTCCCGGCGAATATCGGTGTTGATGACGGCGCAGTCTACGCCGGCGCCGTGACCCTCCGCGCGCCGAAGCTCGAGCCGGATGCCTCTATTCGCTACGCAGTGCGCTTTCGGGATGCCGGGAGCGAGGACTCGCCGGGGGACACGCCGATTGAGGATCCGCCGACACCGCCGGCTGATCAAGTTCTGGGAGAGGGATTGCGATTGGACGCGCCGGAAGGTGCCGAGCGGCATTACCGGATTGCGTTACAGCCGGTTTTTGAAAGCTCGAAGCGGCGCGGCGAGATAACGATTCTGTCCTTCGTGATTGATCGAAGACCGCCTACGCCACCTCAGGTTTCGGGCATTGAAGACGGCGGGGTTTACGCCTCTGCGCGTCGCTTCTCCGTGGTCCCGGCCGAATCGGGTGATCGTGTTTCCTACCGTCTCGTCCCGCTTCCCTCCGATAGCGCCGTCTCGGATGCCCGATGGTATGAGTTGGAGGCGAGGGATACCGGGCGATTCATCCGGGTGGACGTGCCCCCTGGGAAGGAGCAGGGTTTCGCTCTACACGTGCGCAGTGTGGATGCTGCGGGTAACACGGCCGAGCGGCAAGCCCCGCTGCGGTTCAGGATTGATCGACGCCCGCCGGATGCACCAAAGCTTGAGCTAGACGGAGCCACGCAAGCTACGAATGGAGCCTACCTCTCGAGCGAGCCGGTGACACTGCGTATCTCGGATGTGGACCAGCGGCGCTTCTACCGGATTGATAGAGAGCGTCTCACGGATGATGGCAGTTCGCCCCGCACGCGACCGGTGGAGACGGCGACGACCGTCTTTGAGGAGGGGCAAGAGTACCAAGGTCCCATACGCCTCGAGCCGGCGGAAGGTCGAATGGTTCGATACCGAGTTCATGCGGTTCTGGTCGACGAGGCGGGAAACGTCGGACCAATGTCGCAAACCATCGTCGTCGATCTTGATGCAGAACGACCGTCGCCGCCGTCGATAGTGAGTGTTCACACCAATGAAGGCGGACAAGGCGGTACGGTCGTCTTCAATCACGAAGCGGACAGCCGCGTTGTCTACCGCGTTGTAGGATCGAACGGTAATACAAGCCCGGCGAGGGAGGCCCAACGTATCGGTGCGTGGAGGCTGCCCGAGGGGGTAACTGAAGGGACTCTTGAGTACTTCGCCCGTGATGAAGCCGGAAATCGCAGCACCCGACGAAGTGTTGCGGTTCGGGGCTTCTCCGCCGCATCACGCCCTAGGCTCAGCGGTGTCGAAGACGGAGACGTTTACGGCGAGCGCGTCGTTCTGGAGAATCAAACGCGGACCGATACGGTTCGGTATGAGGTGAGCAGTAACGGGGGAGCGCCACCTGCTGTCAGCCGCTTGTCACCGGTCATGCCGGCTAGGGTCCCATTCGACGTTGCGCCCGGAGAGACGATCCGTTACCGGCTAGCCGCGCGGAGCTTCGCTGAAGGGGCACGGCCGTCACCGACCGTGTCGTACACCTTTACGATCGACCGCGGTGCACCAGAGCCGCCGACCCTCGTCGACTTGCGAGACGGCGATTTTGTTACTGAAGATGTTCGCCTGCGCTTTGAAGAGACGGAGAACCGTGTATTTTTCCGCGTAGTGGATACATCGCAGGGGTCTCAAGAGGATAAGTTTGCTCGCTACAACCAGCCGTTCCCCTTGGAAGCAACACCGGGCGGGGTTGTGCGCTACCGCGTCTACGCTTACAGCGTAGACCCCGCGGGGAACCGCAGCGAGGAAACGCAAACATGGGATCTCTTCCTCGGTGAGGAGATCGTATACGTCTCGAACAAGGGCGGGGCCGAAGCCTCGGGAACTGCCCAGGATCCGGTCGGCAGTCTTTCCCGGGCGCTCGCCATTGCGCGGCAGGAAGGAAAACGGACAATCTTCGTAAGCGCCGGTGATTACACGCTTCAGGAGCGGGTTACGGTGGACGGTTCGTTAAGCATTCAAGGAGGCTTTGAAGCGGGAGAGTGGCGCCGTTCCGCGGATGCACGTTCAACGCTTCGGTTCGAGGCCGGCGAGACGGAACAGGGGCCTCTGGTCGGCGTGCGGGACGGCAAACTAACCGTGGGACGAATCGACGTCGTGACGGATGTGCCGCATTATCCGGCCATCATCGAGCTCCACGACACAAGCGCCTTTTTGCAGGATGTCTCTTTTCGCACCCTAATCGCCGCGGTTGTGTCCCAAAACGGTGGAGACGTGACCCTCAAGGACGTGACGGTGGATCACGGTGCGGCGGGATCCGGGCAGGTTCGTGGACAACGGCGCACGGACGGTCCGGATGCGCTAATCAACGTTAACGGTGGGCGCGCCGTGTTTGACGGAGTTCGATTCCGTAGTACAGCCGAAGAACCTTCCGTCGTCATTCGGGGCAACTCCGCACAACTGTTCCTTCGAAACGGGACGATCAGTCCCGGCGGCGGTCGCCGCAGCTTGGCTGTCGCCGGCC
>CAYFQV010000087.1:0-13384 GCA_964345195.1 uncultured Spirochaetaceae bacterium | reverse complement strand
CGTTCAGGCTCGCAGTTTCTTCTGCCGTCCGTAGGCGAACATCAAAGCGATGAGCACCACGCCAAAAATGATCTGGCGACCGAACTCCGGCATACTAAGCGTGGTGAGGACACTGCGAAGCAGAATAAGCACTATCGCCCCCGCCACCGTCCCACCGTACCCGCCGATACCGCCGGACAACGCGGTGCCGCCGATCACAACGGCGATCACCGATGGAAGATTGTACCAGTCGCCCATGCTTGCATAGACGGTCTTGGTGAAGCCGAGCATGATAAACCCTGTCAAGCCGGCGATCATGCCGCTCAAGCCGAAGGTCACTACCTTCATTCGATTCACAGCCACACCGGACAGCCGGGCGGCAGGCTCGTTCGCACCAATGGCGAAAAGACTTATCCCGTAGCGGGTGTTACGAAGCAGGTAGATCATGAGTGCGGTGAAGGCGGCCCACACGAACAGCACACCGGGGATTCCGAAAAACCATCTGCCGCTTACGAGCGACTCCAGAAACGGTGATGCGGTACCTACCTGCGCGCCCCGAGTGAGAAACAGGATCAGCCCCTTTACCACCCCGCCCATCCCGAGGGTCATGACCAGAGGCGGGATGTTGAACGTTGTTGAGCCGATTCCGTTGAGCACACCGATGGAGAAGCTAACTCCTATAACCGCCAAAACGGCAAGCAACATGTAGTCGTTAGCCCCGTCAACGATATTGCCACCGATAATCGCACCGAGGGTCATCACCTGCCCGACCGAAAGATCGATGGAGCCTCTGCCGTTGATGATGACCAGATTCTGGCCGCCGGCCACCATCCCGAGAAAAGAAGAAACCACCAGGATGTTCAGGATCTGCGAGTAGCTCGCGAATCCCGGAGACAGGATCTCTCCGAAGAGCAGCAACAGGAGAGAGAGAAGAAACGCGAGGACTACGGGACGGGTCGCCCATCGCAGCACAGCCGCCGCACCTTTTTCAAGGTCGATCTGCCGCATATTGTCAGCCATGCCCCGCTCCTCGCTTGGTTGCCAGACCTCCGATTGCAAGTGCTACAATCACGATGATCCCCTGGAGCAGGGTCTGCACGACAATCGGAACACGAGCGAAGAAGATGACGTTATTCACGGTCTCCATGATAACCGCTCCGAACAAGGGCCCCAGGATTCCCCCAATGCCGCCGGCAAGGGCCGTCCCACCGAGCACCACCGCACTTATCGAGTTTAGCGTATAACTGGGGCCGAGAAGTGGGTCACCCGAGGCCGTCTCTCCGACAATAGCCAGGGTTGCGAGCCCGGCAAACAGGCCTCCAAGCGTGTAGCTCAGCACGCGAATACGATTGACCGGTACGCCGCTTTGGAAGGCGGCCTCTTTGTCTCCCCCCGTGGCAAAAAGGTGGCGAAAGAACTTCGTCTTGCGGAGATACAGCGCGTGTGTTGCAAGAACGAGACCGATGATCCAGATCACGGTTGGAATGGCGAGGAAACCCCCGGAATACACTTCGTAGTAGAACAACGGCACGTCCCCGCCGGGACGCGGCATGACCCAGAGAGCAATACCGCCGAAGACGGTTCCGGTCGCGAATGTCGTAATGATGGGCGTCAGGCGCAGGCGGGAGACTAGAACGCCGTTCACGAAGCCGGCCGCTGTGGCCACCGCCACTCCCCCAACCATCGCCAGCAGCACACCGCCCGGCGTTCCACCGAACACGGCGATAAGCTGTACCACCGATACGTTGGCAAGGCTGACGATGTTACCGATGGAAAGGTCTATATCGCTTCCAAGGATGATGAACGCCTGGCCGATGGCCACGAGAATAAGGGGCAAAAACGAACGGAACATCGAACTCATCACACGCGGATCAAAAAAGTTCGCCTGTAGGCTCGCGTTGATCGCCAAAAGCGCGAGCATGATGAAGAGGCTCAAAAGGTACGTACGTCGACGAAACTGCAACTTGAGCGCCAATCGGCTGAATTTCATATCGATCCCTTACGGCGAGTTCGCCGCCCCTTCCGCGCTGGACGGCGACTTGAATGCAGCGTTGTAGAGCTCGAACTCACTGATGCGATCACCCTCGAGCTCGTCCACGATGTGTCCCGAATTGAATACAAGTATCCGATCGGCGTTACCAAGCAACTCTTCATCCTCCGAAGAATGCCACAGTATCGAAACGCCCTCTCGACACAAAGAGTCCATGAGCTCATAGAGTTGACGCTTGGTGTGCACGTCGATGCCTTTCGTGGGATCGTCCATCAGAATAACTTCCGGCTCCGTGAGAAGCCAGCGCGCGATCACCACCTTTTGTTGGTTCCCACCGCTCAGCTCGTTCACCGTCGCGGCCAGACTCGAGAATACCATCTGCAGTTTCTCGACCACCGGCGTTACTTCCCGGCCGTAACGCGAGCGAGAAAAGAGAAACTTCCTCGCGCGGTAGGCCACCGAGAGGATCATGTTCTCCAGTATCGGTCTGATGAGCATCACCCCGTACGTCGTGCGGTCTCCGGAGATGAAGGCGAATCCCTCCCTCATAGCTCGACGCGGGCTCGAAAGCGTAACCTGTCGCCCCTCCCGCGCTACCGTGCCGGCTTGGAGAGGATCCGCTCCGAACAGGCTCATTAGCAGTGCCGATTGCCCCTGCCCCTGTAACCCTCCGAGACCGAGTATCTCTCCCCGGCGCACGTCGAATGTCACATCTGACAGCGCTGAGCTCCGAAGACCCTCGACGCGCATCACTTCTTCTCCGCGCGTGCGGGTTCGCCCTCCCTCGGTGCGGGCACGAGCGCCCTCCTGCCCCACCATCATCCTGACAATCTCAGACTGATCGGCTTCACTTACCTTTACGTTCCCGACAGTCTTACCGTTTCGCAACACCGAGGCCCGCTGCCCGATGGCATAGACCTCTTCCATGCGGTGGGTGATAAAGACGATGGCTTTGCCCTGCTCGCTCAACCCCCGAATGATATCGAAGAATACGCCCACCTGATCGCGATGCAGGGAGGACGTTGCCTCGTCAAAAATGATGATGCGGGGATCTGTCGCAAGCACCTTCAGAATCTCAACGATCTGACGCTCATCCGGGGGAAGGTCTCGGAGGTATGTATCGAGCCGAAACTCCGCGCTGACCGCAGAGCGAAACAGCTGCACCATGCGCTCCGCACGCTCATGTTCCTGTTCATGCGCAATGAGACCCGAGCGCCGCTGAGGCTCGTTGCCGAGCACAATGTTCTCTGCGACGGTCAGGTGGGGAATGACGCTGAGCTCCTGGTAGACTACCGATATACCCCGCGCCTTCGACTCCATCGGGTCGGAAAACTCGACAGACTCGCCGAAGACGCGGATCTCCCCGGCATCGGGCGCAACGGCCCCGGAGATGATCTTGCACAATGTGCTCTTTCCGGAACCGTTGGAGCCCATGAGGAAATGGACTTCGCCCTCTTCGAGTACGAGGTTTCCCTCCGAGAGGGCGATTACTCCACCGTAGTGCTTGACTACACCACGTGCCTCTAATGCCGGCATACTTGTCGAATCCTTCTTCCGATCCTACTTGAACCAGTTGTCCAGTGCGTATTCTTCGGTGATGATGCCGTCGATCGCGTACTGATCCGGTCGATCCCCGTATTCTTCCAGCATCTCATCCAGGTTGTCGTTGGTCACAACCGCCGGAATGGGAAGATAGAGCGAGTTGGCATAGTCACCTTCCAATACATCGTCTTCTAACTCGCGGCCCTGCAGCAGCAGCAGGCCAACCTTCATTGCACTTGCCATGGCACCCGGAGGATTCGCCACGCCGATCGTGTTTATGCCGGCCTCCTTCCACTGCTTCATGAAGCCGACGCGCGCCTCACCGGTTTGAAGGACCTCGTCTTCGCGGCCCGCTGAAAGGATCGCGTTGAGCGCGCCCTCGGCCATACCGTCCTGCACCCAGACTCCGTCCAGGTCGGGGAACGTTGCCAGAAGCGAATTCGCCGTCTGCTGCCCAAGAGCCTGGTCCCAGTCGGCGTTTGTCTCGTTTCGGATCTCGATGTCGTCTTCCGCGTCGAAGACGTCATGGTAGCCCTGCACCCGCGCCTCGTTTGCGGGATGCCCGGCGACGCCGTTGATGGTGACCACGCTGCCGCTTTCGCCAAGTTCCTCGGCCAACCACTGCGCCGATGTTCGTGCCCATTCACGCTGATTGATCACCACGTTGAGCGCGTCCTGGGAGGTGACCTCCTGGTCGGTGGCGATCACAATAACGCCCCGATCCGTCGCTTCGCGGATCACCGGGTTGAATGGGGACTGGGCGTTGGGATTGATCAAAATCAGGTCCGCCCCGCTGTTCATGAGGTTTCGGACCTGATTAATCTGCCCCTGCACGTCGACGTTCGTGCTCTGAACGATGACGTCCTCCACCACACCGCTCTCGATGTAGGGCTGTGCCGCCTCGAGAACGTCGTCAACCATCTGGTTGCGCCACTCGCTACCGACCCAGCCGTTGCTGACGCCGATAATATAGCCGCCTTCTTCAGCCTCCTGCTCTCCGCCGGCGAACACAACGCCACCTGCTGCGAACAGAGCAACCATCATCAATACCAGCATTCGTCGAAGTCCTGTCATAACTTCGTACCTCCTTAGACCATTCTTGCGACGGCGGCAACCGCGAGGCTGCCGCCCCAATTAAGGGTCCCGCCGATGTACTCCACGGGGCCCCGATATGCACTTTTACGAGTCCTTCTTCAGTAGAGCAGATCGCCTCCACGACCCTGCTGAATAGCCGGGACGTAGGTTTCGAGCTCGGCCTGCACCTGCTTATCGGTAAGATCCAGCGTACAGGCTTTCTCATCGGCCATGTAGGCAGCCATAACCAGCCTGGTAACCTCGAGTCCGTAGTCCCAGGTGAGCATGGCGTTGCGCTTCTCATGAAACGCCCGCACCATGTCACGGTTCTCGTCGGTGTAGCCGTAGAGGTCGGGCTCGTTGTACTGCACGGCCATGAGCCCGCGGCTGGCCGTCGCTTTCTCGAGCGCCAGCTCTCTGTCGGCTATGGCCTCAGCAGCCTCATCCCCGATGAATACGGTGAGAGGAGACGTGAGGGAGTTTACCTCGAAGGTGTATCCCGGTCCGGTACCGTCCATCAGGAGTCTCAGTCCCTGCTTTTCGAACATCCACGAGTTCGTGAACTGCGCCCTCACGAGCTGTCCGCTCTCCGGATTCCTGTAGGTGATAGTTCCCGTCGCGAAGTCCTCTGCCGGCGTCTTACCGTAGTCAACACCGTGGGTGTCGAGGAGCTTCTGCCGCCACTTCGGCAGTCCCCATTTCAAAAGGGCCAGGTCCGCCTGCACGGCAACCGGCTCGAGGAAGTCGAGCGGCTTGTCGACGGGCGTAAGCATGTAGCGGCCCACCGCGATACTGTGACATCCCATGTCGCTCAGCACGCCGCCCCCCTGTCGGGTGGGGTCCCAGAACCAGGCCTCGTGCGGCCCCCCGTGTTCCTCCGCCGAGCGCGCCAGGCTCATAGGGCCCATGCTCTTCTGAACCGGCGCAAGCTGAGCCCGCTGCACCTGAATGGGACTCATAAAGATCTGATTTTCGAAATAGGCAGTCGGCAACGAAGTCTCTTTGGCAAGCTCTACCAGACGACGGGCTTCACGGACATTGCGTCCGAGAGGCTTCTCGCAGATAAGCCCGTTGAGTTCGGCTCCCGCTTTCACCGCGGCGACGATCTCTTCCATGATTTCGATACGCACGTGATTCGGGGCGTACACGGCCAGGATGTCCACGTTCTTGGCAAGCTCGGCAACAGAGTCATAAATCGCCGGGTCACCGAGGAAGTTCTCGCGGCAGAACTTCGCCAGCTCTTCGGAGGCGCTTCTCTTCAGTATTCCACCGACCTCGATGCCGCGAAGCTGGGTCATCGCCTTTGCCTGGAAGTTGGAGATGAATCCGGAGCCAATGAATCCGAGTTTCATGTCAGTCCTCCACTATCTCTTGAGTGATTTCGCCGGACTTCTTGTCCTTGAGGATTCGCTTAGTCCTTCCGTCCGGCATGCGCTCGCGCTTTACCAGGACTTTCCCGCCGTAGTCCGGTCGGCTCGCGCCAATATGTGCAACGTCGCTACTCCCCCGCCAGTCGGTGAGCTCGATCGGTTCCCATCGTTTCGACTCAACGGAGCGGTAGCAGGCATCCATGACGGCGTTTACCACGTAGCCGTCGTAGAAGGTCTCCATCGGGCCACGCCCCTCGTCCATAGCTTCGAACATATCGGTAAACATATCAACATAGCCGAGTGCAACGACCTCATCTCCCACGGGAAAGAGCCAGCCGACGTCGGTCTCGGCTTTCTCCGCCACGTAGCCGCCACTTTCACCGCTTGTGAACATTTCGTAGCCGGTCCGCAGAAAGTGATTCATCCAGATCGTGCCTTCCGTGCCGGAGACCTCGTCGCGCAGGTCCATCCCACCGCGGAAGGCCCAGCTTACCTCAAACTGCCCGATAGCGCCATTCTCGTAACGGACCATGCCGATCCCGTGGTCCTCGGCATCGATAGGGTGCACCAGGGTGTCGGCCCAGCACATCGCCTCCACCGGCTTGATGTCTTTGCCGATGAAATCCCGAGCGATCTCGATACAGTGGCATCCCATATCAACGATGGCGCCGCCGCCCGCCTTCTCGACGTCCCAGAACCAGTCACTATGGGGACCGCCGTGGGTCTCTCGCGAGCGCACCCACATAACGTCACCCAGCGCACCATCGCGAACCGACTTGAGCGATTTGAGCGTCTTGGGAGTGTAGACCAGGTCCTCGAGGTATCCCGCGAACACGCCTGCTTTTTCAATCTCGTCAAGCACTTCCTTCGCCTCTTGCGCTGTTCTCGCAAGCGGCTTCGTGCACAAGACCGCCTTTCCCGCCCGGGCCGCCTCAATGACGGCTTCCTTGTGCAGATGATTGGGGAGAGCAACGATGACGACGTCGGCGTCTTCATGGCGTATGGCGTCACCGAGGTCGGTCGTCCACGCAGGAATACCCCACTCCCCGGAGAAGCGCTTCGCGTTTTCCTCCGTTCGCGAATACACGTTTACGATCCGGTCACTGCGCCTCTGGCGGTGCAGCGTCTGGGCGTAAAACATTGCGATCAATCCGGTTCCCAACAGCGTTGCTTTGTGTGAAGTCGCCACGTCTTCCCCCTATTCTCTTTGACTATGGTAGATCATCGCCCGGCGCGCTGCGCCGATAGCGCCTCCATGACTTCCGAGCTGCGCCGTGCGGATGGGCAGCGGGATACCGTCCGGTCGCCACTCGAGCTCATCCATAAAGGCCCCGAGCGCATCAGTGAGCTCCGGTGCAGCCGATATGCCTCCGCCGAGCACCACGAGATCCGGATCCACCACATTGATGAGCGAGCTTATGCCCGCGGCCAGTGCCCGCACCGAGCGCAGCCAGAGCTCGGTGGCCACCGGATCCCCCGCCCTGTGACGGCCGAGAAGCTCCTGGTAAGTCTCAAAACGCCCGTTCGTCCGCTCTTGCAATGTTGCCTGACCTACGAAGCGCTCCAGACTCCCCGGCGTACCGCAAATGTCCGGCGATCCGTCGAGGTCCAATGTTACGTGCCCCACGTGGCCCGCTCGTCCGCTCGATCCGCGAACAACCCGGCCCCCGAGAAGAAGCGCACCTCCGACGCCGGTTCCCAGAGTGAGCATAAGCGCATTCTCGACCCCGGCAGCCGCTCCTATCCAGCTTTCGCCAAGAAGCGCAGACTGCGCGTCGTTCATCACGGGCACCGCCCGACCTGCGTCGAGCGCATCGGTCCACAAGAACCCTTCGAGGCCTTTCAACCGACCGGGCATGTGCCGAATGGTGAGCTCATCCGCCGCCACCAATCCCGGCGCGGCGATTCCGACGCCCACCCGAGAGCCGCCGGACTCTGTGGCGACGAAATCCACCGCTTCGCGGATGGACTGGACCCAATACCGCGTCTTCTCTGTCGTGTCGCCGATCGAGTCCCGCGTTTCGAGCTGGGTTTGGGCGGTAACGCTACCATCCTCGGCGACAGCCGCAACCTTGATGCTTGTCCCCCCCAGGTCGACGCCGGTGTAGATCTTCATGTCAGCCAACTGCTCCGCCGGTGGCACTCACGGTAGCCAGTATAGCATGGGGACTATGAGACGCAAGAAAAAACCTATCGCCTCTGCTAATATCTGATATGATAATGCAGAGGAGATGCAGTATGGGCCGCACGAGGTCAGACAAGGTTCGGATGGTGAAGGACAAACTCCTGCGTCGAATCCGGTCAGGGTACTATCGCCCCGGGGAGCGTTTCTTCTCCAACCGTGCGTTATCGCGCTACTTCGACATAAGCTATCAAACAGCGCACCGTCTCATGCGCGAGCTCGTGGCCGAAGGGTGGATTGAGCGACGGGAATTCTCAGGCTCATACGTGGCCGGAAGCAGCGACCGGCTGACCGAGGTGACGCTCTGCTTCAGCGATCGGGCCGAGCGCCCGCATAGCTTCGGTGACCGAATAACAAGACTGCTTACCGATCAACTCGACCGGGCCCGCATACCGTGGACCCGCCGGCGGGCATCCGAGGGCGCGCCGAGCCCACAGAGCATCCCCATCGTATGGGAGTCCCCCGAGGTATTGAGTGAGCTCGCCACAACCCGCCGCTTTGCGATTCTGGTAAACGAGCGACCGCCGGCCGGCCCGGCGAAGAGTCATATCGACAGTGTTTCCGTTGATGACCACTCCGGAGGCGTCTCCGCCGCCCTCCTGTTACTCGATCGTGTCTCTCGCGCTCGCGAGGTAGCCGTGTTGCAGGGTCCACCGCGGGATCCTCGCAACAATGATAGGGTCGAAGGCTTTCTCTCCGTCATTCCGCGCGCGACGGTGTTCACGGCGGGAAGCTGGGAGTTCGAAGACGGATACCAGACCTCGGTGCAGGTAGCGGCGCATGAGCCGACGGCAGTTTTCTGCACCAACGACCGGCTTGCCTCTGCCTTTATCCGATACTGCCATGAATCACACCGGGAGCTCCCCGGGGTCATCGGCTTTGACAACGCGCCGATCTCCGAGCACCTCGACTCGACGACCATCGCCATACCCTGGGAACAGATGGTCCAGACCATCCGCGAGATTGCCGAACGACGACTCGCCGGCGATACGCAGACGAGCATACAGTACGTCCTCAATACCGTCCCGATCATCCGCGGGGCGTTTTTCTACGACTGACCCATTCGCTTTACCCGCATTGCCGGAAAAACGCCACACAGAGGAGCGAACATTTTCATATCAGTTTTTTCTTTTTCTGATTCTTTAATGTTGCGCATACCGCGAATTGGACGTAGGATGAACACATGGCCGATAGACTCGGGGGTAAAACAGTTCTCGTGGTTGGCGGGACGAGCGGCATCGGGCTCTCGGCTGCGGTCTCCTGCGTTCGCGAGGGGGCTCGGGTTGCCGTCACAGGCCGGGATCCCAAGAAAATAGAACAGGCGCAAGCCGCCCTCGGGCGCGGGGCATGGGTATTTCAGTGCGATGCCCGGGAGTCGCAGGACACAACCGATGTCGTGGCAGAGGTAGTGAGCAAATGGGGGAGCCTCGATGGGCTCTACCACGTGGCCGGGGGAAGTGGACGATCGATGGGCGACGGCCCGTTGCACGAGATCACCGACGAGGGTTGGGAGGAGACGCTCCAACTCAACCTCAACTCGGTGTTCTACTCCAATCGCGCCGCGGTGCGACAGTTTCTCAGTCAGGGCGGCGGCGGATGCATCGTCAACATGGCCTCCGTGCTTGGATTCTCCCCCTCCCCCACTTACTTCTCGACGCACACGTACGCCACCGCCAAGGCGGCCATTATCGGGCTCAGCACAGCTACCGCCTCCTACTACGCGCCGCAAAACATCCGAATCAACGTCATCGCCCCCGGCCTCGTGGAAACCCCGATGGCTCGTCGGGCCGCCGATGACGCGGAAATACAGGGGTTCATCCGAACGAAGCAGCCGCTCGACGGTGGGCGCATGGCAGTACCGACCGACTACGACGGTGCCGCGCTGTTTCTCCTTTCGGATGAATCCGCGTTCATGACCGGGCAGACCCTCGTGGTCGACGGTGGGTGGACTCGAAGTGATGGACAGATACCCAGATTAACCAAGGAGGGATAGGGCATGTCGCCGACGAGCGATTACATGGAAGCCGGAAGGCAAATCATTGACCACGTAGAGACGCAGATCGACGGAATCAGGGAGTCTGCACGCACCTTTGCGAACACGATTCTCAGCGGAAGGTCCGTACACGTATTCGGCTCGGGCCACAGCCGCATGCTCGTGGACGAGCTGTGGCCCCGCTACGGGTCCTTCCCCGGCTTCAACCCGATCGTGGAGCTTTCGCTTACGTTTCACAACCTCGTGGTCGGTGCAAACGGCCAGCGGCAGGCGATGTTCCTCGAAAACGTCTCGGGGCTCGCAACGAGGATCCTGCGCAACTTCGGCTTGGCCCAAACCGACAGCGCTTTGGTGATGTCGTCCAGCGGTGCTACGCTCGTGGCGATCGAGATGGCCGAGGTCTTCCAGCAGAAAGGCATCCCGGTCGTAGCCATTCTCAGCCGCGCGCACTCGGAGTCCGCCACGAGCCGCCGAGAGGATGGGAAAATGCTCGGTGATTTCGCCGACATCGTGCTGGACACCGGCGCGCCTGCCGGCGACGCCGTAGTTCGCATCCCGGGGCTGGAAACTCCCGTTGCTCCCACCTCCACCCTGGGCGGAGTTCTTCTGATAAACGCCGTGAAGGCAGAGGTCGCCAAGCTACTGACCGAGGCGGGAGCACCGCCGCCCGTGCTCACCGGCTCCATGGTCGTCGGCAAAGCGCGCTCGGACGAGCTCTTCGAGCAGGCCTACGACGAGCACGCACACCGCATGGCCCGCCTGTACGCCGGAGCCGGCTTGCCGACGAGCGAAACGGCAGCACAACCCGGGGAGCAGTAGGCATGCACGCAGACATCGCGGTGATCGGTGCCGGCTCGGCGGGCTGCTGCGCAGCCCTCGCCGCAGCAAAAGGCGGATCCGCCAGTGTAGTGCTTATAGAGCGCTACGGCTTTCTCGGAGGTATATCCACCCAGAGTCTCGACACGTTTTACGGATTCTTCACGCCCGGGGATGCGCCGAAAAAGGTCGCCGGCGGAATCCCCGACGTCGTTGTCGATCGACTGTACCGACGCGGCGATATGTTCCTCCGGCCGAACACCTACGGCGCGGGAACCGGCGTGACCTACAACCCCGAGTACCTGAAAGTACTGTGGGACGAGCTCATGGGTGAATACGGCGTCTCGGTCATGCTGCACACCGGGCTTGCCGGCGCGGAGAAGACCGCTCACGGTGAGACGAGTCTGACGCTCCACCACCGCGGCGGAACCTCCGAGCTCACGGCCCGCAGAGTCATCGACTGCTCCGGGGACGCAGTCTTGAGCAACTTCCTGGGCGTTCCGCTCGAGGAGGCAGGCTCCGTCGATGAGGCCCAGACCTTTACCACGACCTTTCGCATGTGCAATGTCGATCTCGATCGTTTCGGCGATGCAGGGGGAAAGAAGCTGTTGCAGGAGCGAATGGCCACCGCAGTCGAAAGAGGCACCTATCCACTTCCCCGCAAGAGCGGCAGTGTACACCCGATGGTGCAGCCGCATTGTATCGCTACCGTCGCCGTCCGTGTTCCCTTCGCCTCTCCCTTCGATCCCGAGGCTCTCTCAGCTGCCGAGCGCGAAGGACGGCGGCAAGCCTTCGTGTACGAGGAGTTCCTCCGGGCGGAAGTCCCAGGGTTCGAAGACGCCAAGATCATCGCCATGTCCAGTCCGCAAATAGGCATCCGCGAATCACGCCGTCTCTACGGTCGATATCGCCTCACCCGTGAGGACTGTCTCTCGGGGGCTACCTTTCCGGATTCGGTTCTTGTCTGCGGTGCCCCCATCGAGGATCACCGCCAAAACGCCGCCGGTGACGAGGAGACCGAATGGGTCTATATCCCCGAAGGCGGCGTCTATGAGGTGCCGTATCGGTGCTTTCTCCCCACCGAGGTGGAGCACCTATGGGTCGCGGGCCGCTGCTTCAGTGCGACACACAGTGCGCAAGCAAGCTGTCGCTCAATGGCGCAGACAATGTCCATGGGACAGGCCGCCGGCGCGGCGGCAGCCATCTCTGTTGCCCGTGACTGCGGCGCTTCGGAGGTTCCGATCGATGAGCTACAGGAACAGTTAACCTCCATGGGCGGCGTGCTGTCGCAGCCGGGCGGTATTGCGTCGATCGGGCGCGACGAGTGGATGAAAAATCGAGAGTGATGCGAAGGAGGTGCCATGGGTTTCTACGAGCGGCCGTCGGATATACACGCCACCATATGGGTTGATCTCGTGGCCGAGCTGGGCTGGACTCCCCGGACGAACGACCTCGTGGACAAGTTCGTCGGCAAACCGACGCACTCCTTTCTCGAGGGCCCGTCCTTCGATAGTAAAGGGAATCTCTATGTCGCGAACTTCGCCTTCGGTCAGATTATCAGGATCTCGCCTGAGGGCCGCGCGGAAGTTGCATGCGAGTACGACGGCGCACCGAATGGACTCCAGGTAGGTGGCGACGGATACATCTACATAACCGACCGGCTGAACGGCATCATGCGCATGGATCCCGCTACCGGATCGATCGAGTTGTACTGCGGCGTCGAACGCCTGTCGCCGGGGTTTCAGGGTCTGAGCGACATCACCATTGCTTCAAACGGCGATCTGTACTTCACAGATCAGGGTGACTCCCACCTCCTGAATCCCACCGGGCGGATGCTCCGTCTGTCCACAGACGGCACCGTAGACGTCCTTATGGAGGGCATTCCGGGTCCCAACGGTATCGTGCTCAGCCCAAACGAGAAATACGTGTTTGTTGCCGTCACCTACGGGCCGGCCGTGTGGAGAGGGCGTATTCGAAGTGACGGCGCGGTCGACAAGGTGGGCGTCTTTCAGCACCTGCAGGGCGGCTACAGCGGTACGGACGGGCTCGCAATGGATAGAGACGGTGGGCTCGCCGCGTGCCACAACAGGATGGGCACGGTGTGGTTGTTCGCCCCCAACGGCGAGCCACGCTACCGGGTTCGCTCACCGGCACAAGCCGGGACGAAGATAACGAATATCGCCTACGGGGGACTGAACAACGGGAAAATGTTCATGACGGAAACCGAGAGCGGCACAATCCTCGTTGCCGACGCCCCGGTTCCCGGGCTGCCCACCGTGGGGCAAGCGCGGCAGTGACACCGGCACGCCGAGGCTGTGTTGCGCACCGATGATGGCTAGCTCTGGATAT
The DNA here is from genome assembly GCA_964345195.1 of uncultured Spirochaetaceae bacterium. Lineage (GTDB taxonomy): Bacteria > Spirochaetota > Spirochaetia > DSM-27196 > PWMO01 > CAYFQV01. Next base: position 89 of record CAYFQV010000087.1, on the reverse strand, counting down.
CACAGCGGAATGTCGCGATCTTAGCGCAGACGCGATGAGACACGGCAGACGCGCGCAGCTCACGACTCGAATACACGAACGAGGAACAT
>CAYFQV010000086.1:11392-13426 GCA_964345195.1 uncultured Spirochaetaceae bacterium | reverse complement strand
GGGCTGGTAACCAAACCACGTTCCGGTGACTGCTCCCCACGCAACGGTTGCGGCGGACATGACGGTAAGTAGGACGGACCCTTGACTGATCTCACCGCTTTTCCGCTTCCCGCGAACCATAGCGAACACGGACAATCCCAGAATGATGAGCCCATACCCACCGTCACCAATGATCATGGCGAAGAAAATGGACAAGAACACCAGGAAGAAGAAGCTGATGTCGAGCTCTCTGTAGCCCGGTGTCGTACCGAGCAAGCCGAAGACGGGCTTAATGATGCTGATAGACTTTGGGTTTCTGACCTTCGTCGGAACAGTATCCTCCGGTCCCGGATCCTGGAGAAGAAGGCCCCACCCATGCTGCTGCGCGGCTTGTCGCAGATCATCCACACCACTCACCGGAACGAAACCCGTCAGATACGCCAAAGACTCTTCGGTCCCCATCCCGTCGCGCACGCGGGCGAATTCGGTTTCCTCATCCACCGGCACAAGAGCAGCCTCGAGCACCGGACGACGCTTGCCGTACTCCCGCAGTTTTCCCAGCGTCGCTTCAATTTCGCCCTCGGTTTTCTCCACAAGCGAACGAAGCTCGGAAAGAGAGCGCTCCGGCAAACTCCGCGGTGTGAAACCGTGACCGCGTTTTGATTCCTTATCCTCGCCGTCCACGAGTATCTGTACGAAGAACACCAGAGTAGAACTCTCGTGAATAATGAACGCATTTTCGGGGTTTGCGGAACGAAAATCTTGCCTCGGAACGGCGTAGAGCTGCACGTCGACGCCACGATTTCGCAGTTCCTGCAGTTCCGCCGGATCGAAGTCGCCCCAGGGTTCCAGGTTCAACGCCTCCCGCTCGAAGGCATCACGTTGTTCACGCAGACTGCGAAGCTTCTCCGCCGTGTCGAGCGCTTCCTCCGCCAGTCTCACGGCGTCTTCGCTGCGTAGCGTGGTATCATCCACAGCATCTTCGGGCGCGGATAAGACGCCGAGGGCTCGCTCGATAGTGGCACGGCGCTCGCGCAGCGTTTCGACGGCGTCGCCGCCGACGTCCTGAACCTCGACGTGAAGGGCGCCGACATCGCGCAGGCGATCAACCGATTCTTGTCGCTGGGCGTCCAGCACCACGATCGATGCCTTTTTCATCTGCTCGATCATTGGGCTAGCCCCTCCTCTCCACTTTGCGCTTTGCAAACTTGCCCCGCACGACCTGGGCGGTCTGCTGGTCTCCAAGGTAGATCTGGATCCGCCGAATGTTCTCTTGTGTCTGTGGGATCATCACCTTCTCAAACAGATTCACACGTTGACTCGTCACGCGCAGTTCGTCCGCAATTCGTTCACGCTGTTCGCGAAGCACGCGAATCTCAGCGTCGAGGCCGATAATCTCTTTCAGCTTTTCGACACCACCGTCGACCCAGACCGGCATCTCATATAAGTCCCACGGGATATCTTCGAACTCAATCGACTCAAATACGGGGATGTCGATGCCGGCAATATTGCCGTCCGACGTAACCAACTCTCGAATACGTACGATTTGTTCGAGATTCAGTCCCTCTCCGAACACCGCGATCCATTCCTGAAGCGCGTTGTAGCTCTGTTCGCGCGCCTGCACCTTCTCCCGCTCCTGCGCCTCGACTTTTCGAAGCACCATTTGAAGCTGCTGCTTCTTGAGCTGCAGGGTCGGTAGGTAGCGTTTAAACCTCGAGAGCCGATCCTTCTGCTGCTTGAGCTCGTTCTTCGTGAGCTTAACTTTGGCCATGTCTAGCTCACCTGCTCCTTGTTGGGCCAGTACTCGCGGAGAAGCTCCGTGCGGAGTCCGGTCTCCTGCGGATCAAAACATTCCGACAGAATACTCCAACCACGATCCAGAGCCTGCTCGAGAGGAATATTTACGTCGAGGTCCATCATCCCACGTTCGAAGAGCTCCCCGTATCGCAGCAGCTTGTTGTCCCATTCGGACATCCTAAAGCCCATGGAGCGCTTTTCCACCGACTCTTTGTAGGACGCATACAGGTTAATCATACCGTCCATGAGTGCTCGATG
>CAYFQV010000086.1:3936-11292 GCA_964345195.1 uncultured Spirochaetaceae bacterium | reverse complement strand
TTCAAGGCAAAGCGCTCGGCGACGGCCAAGGATACATCCGGCACGAGGAGGCTCTCTACGACCGGGTCGGCAGCCGTGTGGACGAAGAAGATCGTTCGTGAGAGGGCGCCGCCTTGCTCCAGGGTATCCCGGAAATAGAGGTAGTCGTCGTATTTCAAACCGATCCCCCCGAGAATGATAAGGTCCACCTCGGCCTGCATGGCGATCCGAGCCAGAAGGGGATTGTACGGCTCACCCGAAACAGAAAAGATCGGCAGCTTCTGTGACTCGACCAGCGAATTGAAGACGTCGATCATCGGGATGTTGGTCCGAATCATGTTTTTCGGGATGATCCGCTTTGCCGGGTTAACGGACGGCGTACCAGTCTCAATGAGATTCTCTTCGAGGCGCGGGCCGTTGTCACGGGGCTCTCCCTTGCCGTCGAAAATGCGACCCAGCAGATTGTCGGAGAAGGAAATCTGCATGGGGTGCCCCATGAAAACCACTTCGTCGCCGGTGGATATGCCGCGGCCACCGGTAAACACTTGCAACGAAACCTGGTCACCCCTCAAACGAATGACCTCGGCCAGAGATTCGCCGTGGCGGGCCTTCACCAACCCGAGATGTCCGTACCGAACATCCTTCGCGGTTACGGTAATGACGTTACCTTCAATGGAGTCGATCTTGCTATAGACTTTGCGCATTGCTCATGCCTCTCCCGCCGATTCTTCCTCTACCAGATCTTCAGCAGATGAAATGATTCCGGTCTGTTTCTCTTCGACACGGTCGCGAATCTGCTTTTCCAGGTTCTTAAACTCATCAGTCTGCCATTCGGCACCGTTGTAATCGAGAAAGCTCTGCCGCAGGCTGGTGAAGAACGTGCGTGCTTCGTTCTTATCCGCGAACTCTAAATCAGCCGTGAGCAATTGCAACAAGACATCGAACACGTGGCGCTGGCGATCTACGTCGACGGCGGCGTCGACAGGATCAAAGGCGTTCTGTTGCAGGTATACGGAGTCCAAGAACTCCGACTTCAAGTGCATGACGTAGTCGTCAAGGCTGGTACCCTCCTCGCCGACAACCTTCATCATCTGTCCAACTTCGCTGCCTTGGAACAAAATATTCCGGGCAAACGCCACTTTCTTTTGCTCGACGACTCCATCGTATCGGGTCCAGCTATCCAGGGGATCGATGCTTGGGTACTTCCGCGCTTCCGACCTGGCCCTGGACAGTCCATGAAACGCCCCAACAACCTTCAGCGTTGACTGAGTTACCGGTTCCTCGAAGTTACCACCGGCCGGGCTCACCGTCCCCCCGATCGTGACCGAGCCGTACGATCCGTCACGAAGCTTCACGAATCCGGCGCGCTCGTAGAAGGCCGCGATGACCGACTCCAAATAGGCTGGAAACGCCTCTTCGCCCGGAATCTCTTCGAGACGTCCGGACATCTCACGCATGGCTTGAGCCCAACGTGACGTCGAATCCGCCAGCAGCAACACGTTCAGGCCCATCTGACGATAGTACTCGGCGATTGTTACACCGGTATACACCGACGCCTCGCGGGCGGCTACCGGCATGGAGCTGGTGTTAACGACAATGACGGTGCGTTCCATGAGGGTGCGGCCCGTTCGCGGGTCGATAAGCTCCGGGAACTCCCGCAGCGTTTCCACAACCTCACCCGCCCGCTCACCGCAGGCCGTGATAATGACAATGTCAACGTCGGCGTTGCGACTCGTGATCTGCTGGAGGACGGTCTTTCCCGCCCCGAACGGTCCCGGAATACAGTAGGTACCGCCGCGAGCCACCGGTAAGAAGGTATCGATAATGCGTACTTTCGTGACCATGGGCTCGGTCGGCCGTAAGCGTTGCTGGTAGTTGGAAATCGCACGCTTTACCGGCCACTGAAAGGTCATGGTTACAGGGATCGTATTGCCCCGCTCATCTTCCAGCTCGGCGATCGTATCCTTCACCGTGTAGGATCCCTGATCGGCGAGCCACTTCACGGTGTATGTGGCCAAGAAGTTGAACGGTACCATGATACGATGCTCGAAGATGCCCTCCGGAACCGTACCGAGAGTATCCGCCGCTTGGACCGTGTCCCCGACGCCGGCCTTCGGCGTGAACTCCCACTGCGCCTGTTGATCAAGAGCATCCAGGTAGAGTCCGCGTTCCAAAAAGAAGCCACTCTTCTCCGCCAATTGCGGGAGTGGGTTCTGCAGACCATCGTACACTTGTCCGAGGAGACCCGGCCCTAAGTTAACGGCGAGAAGCTCTTTGGAAAACGTTACGGGGTCACCGACGCCGATACCTTCGGTAATCTCGTAAACCTGCAACTCGGCTTGGCTCCCGCGTATCCGGATAACCTCCGACTTTAACTCTCGATCATCAGCAACAACGTAGGCAACCTCGTTGAGGGCGACATCGCCTTCAACGTCGACGGTTACCATGTTGCCGTTCACACCAATGACTTTTCCTGTGGTATCTGCCATGCACCGTACTCCAGTTTAGTTATGCGGATGCGCCGAAGTAATTCTCTTGAACGCTTCGATACGTGGTATCAAAGGCACTCGCGCCTGCATCTTGATCAAACGAGGCGCGACGCTCCAAGACCTTAAGTTTCAAATAATAGATAACGAGAGCGTCGAGATCGAAGAAGTGGCCCACGGAGACCTCTTCCAAGAGCCGCCGGCGATACTGAAGCAGACGCTCCTCCTGCCGAAGCGGCGACTCTTGGCTATAGGCTTCGCGGACAACACCGATGACAGCAGGATCATCTCCGAGATCCTCGCCTGCCGAGCTGCGCCGGATGTTTTCTTCCGGATCTCGGTTAAGAGCAGCGGCGCGCACACGGACGAGCGCGTTACGGAGAGCCAGTTCCTGCGTATACCACCATTTTTGGACGGGCGTACGCGGCTGGTAGTTCGCCTCGATGTACAACCGGGTGTGTATGAGGCTGCTGTAATCGGAGGCGGACATGCGAGCGGCACATGCATCAAGGAACATGGACTCCGACGGATGAGTGTCGCTTTCCAGAGGCAGCATGGGCAGTGTCGACACCAAGTAGTAGTACTGAGCCACAATATACTCTCTTATTCTGCGCCTTACTCTTGAGCCGCGCTGCGAATGATCTCACCGAGCTGGGGATTGAGATAATCCGCAAGCACCGTGGCAATTCCGTCTGCCGAGAAGTCGTAATAGACGGTGCCATCTTTCTCCGACACACGGAATCCGGCGTCCAGGGAAGGCTGAGGACGAATGGTGACGCCCGAGCGAAGATGCTCCTGAAGCTTGGCGTGAAAAGCCTTCTGGACGGCGTCCAGCTGATCTTCCGGAACGAGGACGGTCAGATCATTGCTACCGGACCCACCCCAACTCTCGATTAGTTTTACAATGGCGTTCGAGACGGTTTCCTGGTCGAAGGAGGCGCCGACTTCGCGTTTCACGAGCTCGTCGAACACGGCGGTTATCCTCGACTGCAAACTGAGAATGAGGTCACGACCGGATTGGCGAACGGCCTCTTTCCCATTCTGTTCGAGTTTCCCCGCTTCTCGTTGAGCTTCGTCAACGATTCGCTTTGCTTTTTCTTCAGCGTCCCGGACAATGTCCTTGGCCCGCTCCTCCGCCTGACCGACGATCTCGGAAGATTGCTTCTCAGCGGAAGCGACCCCCTCTTGCTTGATCGTCTCAATGATTTCCTTCAGTTGAGCATCCATGATCACGCACCTTGATCTACGAGTCTTTTGCGCACAAATCGCACTTTTTGTAGCGACTCGCGAAGTGTACTCAAGGACGACAGAGAATTCAACCGCCGGCTCGCAGTCTTCGTCGTCGACTTCAGGCGCTTCCCAAACTGATATCGCCGTGGATCTTGAAGGTGGATCGATCCTTGGACACCTGCAGTTTTCTGTCAGGGAACTCTTCCTGCAGCAGTTCTTCGATCTTACGGACCGCGTCACGCTCGACTTGCTCGCGCACATCCGAGGGGATATGCGCCAAGGTCACCATTTCAACGTCTACCGCGTATCCGCGTCCATACTGCGACCCATAACCGGCGGTAAACGAAGCCCCCACGTTAAACAAACCGTCCTGCGCTTTGTTCGACGTCTTCCCGCGGTGCGGTCGCGATGGATGCAAGGGATAGTCCCGCCCATATCTTTCTTCGAGGTAATCATCAACCTGATCGAAAACTTCTTTTAAGCGGGCGTCGAACTCTCTCGTATGCGGATGCGCCATGGCCGATCTACTCCCCCTTCTCCCGCTTCCACTCGAGCGAAACCGATTGCCGTGCATCACCGGTGAAGAGCCGAGACAGCGGCAACGAAATCTGAGCCTTCCGGGACGATTCCCCGCCATCGAAGCCGTCGAAACTCTGAATGTTAGCCGGTGCCTCCACCGCTATCCGTATTGCGAAGTCCTTCAGGTAGCTCTCGGCGAACTCGCGGGTCTGATCATCCACCGGTCCCGTAGCACCGGGATGTAGGTCGACGGTCAGACGACGCTGATTACCAATAGTCTCGAGGCGAATCCGCTCTTCCCCCGGGCTATAGTAGTTGTTGAGTGCATCCAAATCCTCAAAAGCGATGCGCGTCCGAATACGTACCTCAACGTCGTTGCGCTCGATTCGGTATCTGTCGAGGCTAAGACCCTCCGTGCGGGTCTCCACGGATCGGAAGTCTTCCTCGTGGAGTGGAACCGGCACGTAAGAGCTGCCTTGGTCGAATACTCCCATCTCGTAGAGCTCTCGAGCGAGTCGGTACTCCATACGCAGAATACCCGATCCGTCGGTGTTCAGCTCCATATCCGCGGTGAGATCGATACAACCCGATACCAAAAAAACAACCCCGGCGGCCAACAACGGCAATACGCGCCGAGTCCGACGCGTACCGCGTTGCTTACTCCCGGGCAAGCTCAACGATCGTCTTTCCATAACCACCCTCTTCCGGCTTCGCGTAGGAAATACTGTTCACTATTGGGGACGATTCCAGATGCTCGCGTACCCCTCGCTGCAGAACCCCGGTCCCCTTTCCGTGGATTATACTGAAGCGCTGTAAACCGTTCATAACCGCTCGATCTATCTGCCCGTCCACCACGCTCAACGCTTCGGCAAGGCTCTTGCCACGCACATCCAACTCGTAAGCCGCCGGTGGACCGCCGGGCACCTGTTCAATGTGCACCGTGGGCTCGGCCATTGTCGACCGCCCCGCTACAGGCTCAATCTCCTCTTCGGTAACGGTCAGCTTCACGCTGTCGGTGGCTACCACCCACTGCCCGCGCTTAGCTCTACGCTGCAGGACGGCCCGGCGGCGGGTTGATTTCAGAAGCACCTCCATGCCCGCCTCATAGCTCCCCGGATGTGCCCTGTGTAGCTCGTCACGAATGGGAACGGAACTGCTCTCCCCGGGCTGCGAAGCTTTAGGCTCGACGTCCGACGCGACCTGTCCCAGATCTTCAATGCGGTGATCCTCCCGCCGGGCGGCTTGCTCCAGCTCCTCGGCGAACTGTCGCACCTTCTTGGTCTTCTCCCGAGTGATTTCGCCTTCTCTGAGCTCTCTTACGAGGTTTTCCAAACGGCTCCGGGCTTCCGCCGCGAAGCGCTGAAACTCGCCGAGCTCTTGTTCCCGCAGTCGCCGTTCCTGTTCGGTCAACTCCCCGCTGCGGCGGGAAAGCTCCTCCTCTTTCCGCTCAACTGCGCGGCGCCGCCGCCCGAGGTCCTCGGCTTCCTGCTGTATACGCTTTTCCTCATCACCGAGCCGCTCAATAATACGGGCGGTGTCACCTCGCCCCTCCTCGGCGTACTCGGATGCGCGCTCAATGACACCGTCGGGGATACCGTTCCGCTGTGCGATCGTAATCCCATGGCTGGAGCCCGGTACGCCCGTGAGCAGGCGGTACGTCGGAGAAAGACTCTCGACGTTGAACTCAACTGAGGCGTTCCGGAGCTGCTCGTGGGTGTAGCCGTAGCTCTTGAGCGCCCCGTGATGGGTCGTAACGACCGAGTGGCACGCTCGGTCGCGGAGCTCGTCCAGAATCGCCATGGCAAGCGCACCGCCCTCCGCCGGATCGGTACCCGCGCCGAGCTCGTCCAGAAGAACCAAACTCTCCGCGGAAGCCTCGGTCAGAATAAGCGAAATCTGCCGCATATGCCCCGAAAAGGTGGAAAGCGACTGCTCCAGCGATTGTTCATCCCCAATATCCGCAAACACGTCATCAAAAACCGGAAGCACGGCTCCGGGTAACGCCGGAATCTGCAGGCCGAACTGATACATGTACGCGGCCAAGCCAATCGTCTTGAGGGCCACCGTCTTACCCCCGGTGTTCGGACCGGTCACAATCAAATGCCGAGTATCCTCTACCATCCTTACGTCGATGGGAACAACATCGGGGCCAATCAAGGGATGGCGAATTTGCGGCAGCCGCACGTCACCTTGGCTCGATTCCGGACGCACCCCGTCCATTGCTTGGCTGTAGCGGGTACGCGCGTACACCGTATCGAGATCGGTTATAATCTCCTCGGCGTCCGCAAGCTCGCTCCGATACCGCCGCGCAAGAGTGCTGAGCTCCTTGAGTATGCGGAAGACCTCCTGACGATAGCGATCCTGGGCTCCTCGGAGCTCGTTGTTCGCTCGAAGCAGCTCCGCGGGCTCTACGAAAACGGTTTGGCCGGTCTGGGAGTGCTCGTGGACAACACCCTCGACCCGACTCTGGTACCGGGCCTTCAAGGGCAGCACGATCCGCCCCTCCCGGACGACGGGGTGATCAACGTTCCAATAGTCGCTTCCTCTGCGCTGCATGTACTCGCCGGCCACCCGTTCGACGCTACTTTGCGCGCTGCGAATGGCCGCACTCAGTCGCTTCAACTCCGGGATGTGACGCTCGAGAAGCTCTCCGCGAACATCAATGTAGCGCCCGATCTCCTTATGGAAGGGGGCCAGATCAGGGAGCGCAGCGCTTTGCTCTCGCAGCCGTCCGGCGGGCAATCGCTTCATGAGAAAGCGCTGAAGCCGTCCGCTTGCCCGCGCAAACCGGGCGAGCTGCGTGAGCTCAATAGCCTCGAGTACTGCGCCTTCCTTCGCAACGCGCTGAAGAGTTTCACCGATCCCCGGAAAGACTGCCTCTCCGGGGAGGTCCTCCTCTTCGAGGGCCTGCCGAAACGCCGCGACATCGTCTTGGAGACGGTTCACTACCCGCGGGTCCGACGAAGGGTTTTCGCCACTAAGACGGCTGTTGCCCGACTCGCTACGGCACCACGCGACGACCTTCTCGCGTACTCGATTGAACTCCAACCGTTCGAGTGCGTGTGCGTTCATGTCAAATGATACCCGCAAGCTCCATCCCGGCGGAGGCGGCGACGGCGCGGTACTGCTCGCAGTCCCCGTG
>CAYFQV010000086.1:2371-3836 GCA_964345195.1 uncultured Spirochaetaceae bacterium | reverse complement strand
CCCGCCGATACCGGAGTCGAGAACCGCAATAGAGCCGGCCATGACGCCCTTACTCCTCTCCGAAAAGGCTCAGGAAGTCGTTTCGCGCCTTGGCGCTCTTCTTCCCTTCACCGCCGCCGCGATACGCGGAGTTATCCCGCGGAAGTGTGAAGTACTCGCAAAAGTTTGCCCGGTCCTTATCCTTCACTTCTTCGGGGATCTCCTCCCGACACTGCCAATGCGCAGAGGGATCGTAGAACTTGCAGTTCAAACACACCCGGAGATCTCGTCCACAGGACTCACAGAGCGAGTGGCGTGTAACGGCTCGAGGGTCTTCAATAGCTGTGCCGCAGGCGTGGCATACGGGCATGGGGGCATGATACCTATACGCATCATTCATCTCAAGCAGGACTCCGAGCCCGCGCTTGCGAAGCGTGCCGCACCGCGATAGGCTAGGGCATGTTTCCAACATCACAGTGCGGCTACCCGGGGTGCACAAGGGGGGCCCTTACCTGGGCCGATACCTGCTTCCCCCATCTTGTAGATCAGGACGCCTACCTTCGCCGCTTCAGTGAAGAGATCGCCGCGCGTGAGATCGTTGACAACGTATACGCTCCTCATCTTCCTATAAAGGAGCTGAACATCCACGGGAAGATCTTTGTAACCTGCAACTTCGATGAAGCCGTCATCGATTCATGCCTTCTCAAGAACGCAACCTTCGAGCTCTGCAGCTTTAGTTACGCACGATTACAGAACGTACATCTCCATGAAGTCCAACTGCGCAGCTGCATCTTTTCCGACACCCGGATGACAAGGTCGGTCTTTCACTACTGCGACGTGCTTCAGACCAACTTCAACGGCATGAGCTGCCGGGCAAGTCGTTTTCAACACTCCGACCTTCTGCACAGCCGCTTCGTAAGCGCGACACTAAACGAGGTATCGTTCACAGACTGCAACCTCCAAGAGGTAGTCTTCTATGAGAGTACACGAAGGCAGGTCGTATTCTCCGGCTCGAACGAGGAGGAGAGCCGCTTCCTCAAGGAGACCCGTCCCGCGTGATTCTGCTCACTCACTACATGCTCAGGGGCTTCAGTAACGGCTATATCGTCGCGAATCAAACTGGAGACACGGCCTGCATAGTCAATCCGGGAGCTTTCGATACCGTTCTCCTTGAAACGCTCGAGGCGCACAGACTCTATCCGGCCTTCGTTCTCGTCACAACGCCCGAGCCGCAGCACACGCGGGGGATCGAAACCCTGCTACGCGTGTACGACGCGGCGATCTTCGCGGGAGGGGCGGTGCGAGAAAGCGACGCAACCCGCGTTGCGGGCCATGGAGACAGCATAACAGCCGGGGATATGACGTTCACGGTTATCGGATTACCCACGTACCGCCCCGACGCCCTGGCGTTCTCCTGGAACGGCCTCCTCTTTACGGGGACAGTGCTGCAGGCCGGCACGATCATGATGGGCGACGACACATACGA
>CAYFQV010000086.1:0-2271 GCA_964345195.1 uncultured Spirochaetaceae bacterium | reverse complement strand
GTGATGCTGCGCTCATGTCCGGGGAGGCGAAATCGCAGCCACCGGGCGTGCAGCATGAGCCGGGCCTCCGGAAACCGCTGGTCCCGACGAGAGTATAGCGGATCTCCGAGAACGGGACAGCCGAGACTCTGCAGGTGGACGCGAAGCTGATGGGTTCGTCCCGTATGCGGCTGAAGCGCCACGCAGGCGTAGCGTCCCCATTTACGTATAGTCCGGTATCGCGTAATGGAGTATTTCCCCGGTGCATCCGTGGCACGCGCCTCAGCAGAGCGTTCGGATGTGCCGGAGGACTGCGGTGGATCGAGGCTGAAGCGCTTTCGGTTTCGCGGATCTCGGCGGATTCTCCCTTCCACCACGCCCCACGGCGGATGAACCGCGCCGTGGATGATCGCCAGATAGAGCTTGCGGGTCTCTCGCTTGCGGAACTGTCGAGCGAGATCCTCGTGGGCTTCGGGATCCTTCGCTACAACGATCACACCGGAGGTGTCTTTGTCCAGACGATGAACGATGCCGGGACGAACGACCTCTCCCCCGAAGCGCTCACGCATGGATTCCACGTGATGGATGATGCCGTGAATCAAGGTGTGGGAAGGGTGGCCGTGCCCGGGATGCACCACGAGTCCGGCGGGCTTGTTCACCGCAATCATCCTGGCATCTTCGTAGAGTACCTCCAGATTCATGGCCTCGGGCTCGAGAGACGGCGCCTCGGGAGCCGGGAGCCTCAGGGTAATGATGTCTTCGAGCTGCACGGGCTTTGCAAGCTTCGCCGACACACCGTTCACCCGGATCTCCGCGCTGCGCGCTTTGAGTTGACTCCGAGTCACCGCGCCGAGCACCTCCGCAACGTAGCGGTCGACCCGCATACCCGCGTGACCGGCGTCGTCCACGGACACCTGAAACTCGGTGATCCGCCCCTCTTCGTCTCCCATGGAGCGCCTCACGGAGCGCGGCGGTCTTCCAGCCGACCAAGGATCCAATCGAGCACAGCGACACTTGCCGACAAACTCACCGCTACGGTAATAACACGGCGGCGCTCCTCGTCCTCGAGCGTCTGTCCGGCGCCGAAGCCGAGAACACCAGGCACACTCTCTCCGGTCACGCTCCCCGCCTCAATGCTCGCCGAAACGAAGCGGTAGAGCGAGTAGCCGAGGTTTGTTACCAGGAGCGCGGCCGGGAAGGTCCCGACGGCTATCACCTCGAAGCGCCGCAAATCCCGTAGCCATCTCGGAAACTCGTCCTCCGTATACGGCGCGGGCTCCATAGACTCCCCGCCATCGCTTCCGTTCGTACTCTGCGCCGGTACAAGCGCGGCCGACACGAGCAAGACGAGAACAACGGCGACAAGCCGGTTCAGCCGACGCGCCGATCCAGGAATCCGTCGGCATGCCGTGCGTCCGGTGGTTTCAGGACAAGCCATATGTCCGGGCTCCGAAAAGGCCGGTACCGATCCTCACCATCGTGCTGCCCTCCTCCACGGCGATCTGATAGTCGTTGGTCATTCCCATGGAGAGCTCGATCAAGCCTAAATCCGGGAATCGAGACCAACACTGCTCGCGAAGCTCGTAAAGCCGGCCGAAGCTTCGTCGAAGCACCGCTTCCTCCTTCGTAAACGGCGCAATGGTCATAAGGCCGCGCACGCGAAACACCCCGAAAGCCATGGCGGACTCGACAAGCGCGAAGAGCTCGGCGTCGTCGGTGACCCCATGCTTGGATGCTTCTCCGGAGGTGTTGACTTCTACGTAAACATCGATCTCCTTCCCTGAAGCTGAGGCAACCTTTGACAGCGCGGAGAGCGTCCGCTCCGCATCTATCGACTGGACGGCGGAGAACAGTTCGGGAACGGCCTTCGCCTTGTTGCGCTGTAAGTGCCCGATGAGATGGAGCTCCGCGTTGCCGCCGACAGCTGCATACTTTTCCTGCGCCTCTTGAACGCGGTTCTCACCGAAAAGGGAAAGCCCGGCTTCGACACACTCCGTTACGGCGGAAACGGGTTGGTTCTTCGTTACGGCCATGACGCGGACCTCTTCCGGATCACGCCCGACGCGAACCGCGCTATCCACGACTCCATTTCGTATGCGATCGAGAGACTCGGCAACTGCACTAGCCATGATATGCAGTATAGCAATAAGAACCACCGTCGATCTATGTTGACGATGGTATGCCGCCGAAGTAACCTAAGTCTGTACTGAAGCAACCCTAACGAAAAGAGGGACACCTCATGAGTGAGCTACTCTGGTCCGAACGACAGAAGTCTACATGGCGCACAAAGGT
>CAYFQV010000085.1:8783-13476 GCA_964345195.1 uncultured Spirochaetaceae bacterium | reverse complement strand
TTCACCCGTTCTGCGTTGTCGGCATGGTCATAACGAAGGTGGTCTGCGGTTCTCGCAGAATCTGAATAGTGCCGCGCAGCTGTCGGACCAGCGTCCGGACCAGCTCTAGGCCCAAGGATGCGGGGTTGTCGACATCGACATGAACCGGCATGGGTGGGCCGGAGTTCGAAATGCTCAATCTGATCCGTTTGCCGTCCTCACTGGGCTCCATATGAACGCTCAAGCGGTTGGTTTCTTCCTGAGCGAATGCATGCTTTGCCGCATTGGTAGCGACCTCATTTATGACGATGCCTACGGCAACCGCCTGCTTGGCGGGGAGACGAAGTGTAGGCACCTGGACGTCTGCCTCGATCCGCGTTGCGGGAAGCGAGTTGACTACCGCCTCAACGAGATTACCGACGTAGCTGCTCATCTCCACCTCGCCGCCGCTGTCGCCGCGCGCCAAGTTGTCGTGGACGGTACGAATGGCGAGGATGCGGCTTCGAAGGTCGGTCAGGTCTACATCGGCCCCGGCAGAGGCTTCCTTGATGTTGATGAGAGACGCCACGAGGGCCAGGTTGTTCTTGACGCGGTGGTGAGTTTCCTGGATCTGCAGATTCTTCTCTTCCAAAGCGTTGTTGAGGGATGCCAGGAGGCGATGATTCTGCGAGTTCAGCCACATGAGGATGACCATCACACCCACCAGCAAAGCAAGCACGGCCCAGACACCCGTGCGAAGCGCCGCCGCCTGCGCCCGAATCAAGCTTCCCACACGGGCATCCAATTGCATGAGGGCTCTACCCGCGGCGTCAAAAGCGATGCCGTCACCGTCTGTGCTCCACTTCACGCCGCCCGGTACCGATGGTGTGGGTTCCCGCAAAATCGCATCGATCTCTCTCGTGAAGCTGGTCAACAAGCTGTCGACAGCCGGGTGTTGTCTGCGAAGTGCCTCCAGGACCCCGTTGGCATTCACGGATTCGAAGGACGAGCGAAGGTCTTCGGCTATATCTCCGATTCGACCCGGTTCCGCGGCCCCCTGAGCAGCCTGCCGGAGCCGTAGATAGTCTATTCGGAGCCGCAAGAGCGCGCGCTCGGCATGGCCGGCATCGTAAAGAAGCTCCGGCGCCATAAGGATGAAGCCGGCTATGATCGCCACGACCACCGCGATTCCGATGGTGGGAACCCGCCGCTTTAGCGAGGAGAAAGAGCCAGTGTCCACGATACGGCAGCATAACGCAGCTCTGGGTCCGAGGAAAGCCCCGCCGCGCCGATAGCTCTCGGAGACAGTTCCCAGCGAGCGCGGGTTCGCAACTATCTATCTTCAGTCGGCTGTTCGGCTGATTGATATGCGCAGTCATAATCGTAGTTGACCCGCGACGTACGACGGGCTACGCTTCGGTTCATGGCAAGCCGTGCTGCGACACAGCTGATTCGCCGTTACGGGCTGCGGCCGTTCTTCGTTGCCCTCTGTATCCTCGGCTTAGCCGTTTTCAACAGCGGGCTTGATTTCCTCAATCAGCGAACCCTGGACCTCCCGCTGTTTCTCGATACAATCGGTACGCTTCTATCGACGGCGCTCTTTGGATTGATCCCCGGTTTCGTCACCGCTGCAGTGACGCACCTCATATCGCAGCTTCTTAATTCCGGAACAGCCTCGTACATACCCTGGATGGCGGTGAGCATGACCTCCGCGCTGGTGCTCTGGCTGCTTGCGCGGAAGGGGCAGTTCGAGACTCCCGTGCACGCTGTGTTGGCATCGCTCTGGCTCAGCTTGGCCAACGCTCTCGTGGGCGCGTTTATTGCCGTTGCAGTGTTCGGTGGAACAACCGACCACGCGGTTGACTTTGTCGCCGTCGCCTTTTACCCGGTCGGACGCAACGAGCTTTTGGCTGCGTTCCTTGCGCGACTGCCGGTAAACCTCGCCGACAAGGCTATAGCGGTAGCCGTTACGTTTGCTGTTTTGTGGTTCCTCGCCGTCCGTTCGCATTCCGGCTCTGATACATCGCGGGAAGGCCATAAGAGCGTCTCTCGCTGAGGCGCTTGCAATTATCCATGCGTCGTCGGCTACTTGATACTACCACAACCACTTGACGTAGTCGCCGTAAAATCGATATGCTTTGCACGGTTTTCGGGGCGGGGTGAGTCAATGGCGGCACGTCACTGGCAATTCCCGACCGGCGGTTACAGCCCGCGAGTTCCCTACCAGGAACGGAGCCGGTGAAATTCCGGTGCCGACGGTACAGTCCGGATGGGAGAAAACCAGGCGCAGACCGTGCGCGCTACAGGGGTGGAGCTGATCCACAACGGGTAAAACATCCCGTTCCGGCGAGGTCACCTTCTTGACGACAAAGCGTACGGTTCTAATTGGTTGGTGAGTCTTGAAACAACGCCCCGAGACGTCCATGAGACGTTTCGGGGTTTTTTTTGCTGCCGCCGCAGCTTGTGTTCGTGCCGCAGCTTGTGCTGCCGTCGCACGTTGTGCTGCCGCCGGCGCAGCTCGCCGCCTTCAGAACTGAGTGGCGGTGATCGGAGACCGGCAATCGCCGACCCGCCTACCGCGCCATGCGCACGCTCCCATCCACGAGACTGAAAATACCGGGAAATGTCGCCTCCTCACGCCGTCCAACCGAGGAGGATACGTATGCTGTCGCGCATGGATGAAGAGCTTCTGCGCCGCACTTTCGAGCTTGCCCGCAACGGTGACACCGTTTCGGTGAAGCCCAACCCGCACGTCGGCGCCGTCATTGCAAAGGACCACGTGTCGGTTGCCGAGAGTTATCACGCCGTCTACGGTGGACCACACGCCGAAGCCCGCGCCCTGGAGCTTGCCGGCCCGCGCAGTGCGGGCGCCACGGTGTACTGCAATCTGGAGCCCTGCTCCTTCCATGCGCCGGACAAGCACAACGAGCCCTGCACGCGGAAGCTCATCGACGCCGGGGTCTCCCGAGTTGTTATTGCGCAACTCGATCCGAATCCGCGGGTGCGCGGCGAAGGGGTCCGGCAACTCCGAAAAGCCGGGATAAGCGTCGACATTGCCGAGGACATGGGGGCTGGGGCCGCTTTCGGTGCCGCAGAGGCCTGGTACACAAACGCCCGCTTCAACACCTACCACAGCCTCGGTCGCCCCTACGTAACCATCAAGCTTGCCCAGAGCCTCGACGGACGGATTGCCGCCGTCTCCGGAGACTCGAAGTGGATCTCCGACGAAGACGCTCGGCGGGAAGTACACGAGCTACGCGCGGCGCACGACGCGGTCATGGTCGGCATTGGCACAGTGGAGGCCGACGATCCCCGACTGAACGTCCGGCTTGAGAGGGACGGAGGCGGTGCGGCGCCCAGAACGGTGGCCAGGGACGGAGGTTTCGGGGTGGCCAGCAACGGAGGCGACGCAGTGTCCAGGACGGTGGCCAGGGACGGAGGCCGCGGGGCGGCCGCTAAGGGTGCCGGCCCGCGCGCAGTCGTGATAGATACCCATGCTCGAATTTCGGGGAGCTCAGTGCTTTTGCAGGAGCGTGCCGAAGAGCTCATCGTCGTGGCCGCAGCTGCCCCGTCGTCCGAGCCATCAGAGTCATCCGAGTTGTCCGCCCTGCGGTCCGAGCGGATTTCCTCGCTTCGGCGACAAGGAGCGACGGTTCTCGAGGTACCGGCGGGCGAGATCGGCGGCGTGGACATGAGCGCCGCCCTCCGCGCCCTCGCCGGGATAGGCGTCCAGTCGGTCATGGTAGAGGGAGGCGCAGAACTTGCGACCACCTTGCTCCGACAGAGACTCTTCGACGCACTGCGGGTATACGTGGCGCCGATCGTCATCGGCGGGGACGGAGGTGCGATCGGAGCCCTCGGCGTCCGGCGTGTTGCCGATGCCCTGCGCTTAGAAGCAGTCCGGCAAGAGGCGCGCGAGGGCCACATGCTCGTTTCGGGCTTTCGTGAAGGCTGGTACCGGGAGACCCGCAGTAAAGTCGATGTCGGCGGCGTCGGTTCCGACGACATCGGCACCAACTCAATCGATCCCGAGGGCGGCTCTCGGACGACGGGCCGTGACGGTATCCCCCGGACGACGGCCGCAACGATGCAGGAGGACGCAGATGTTCACAGGGCTGGTTGAAGAAGTGGGAGCGGTGCGCAGCACACAGCGCCGCGGTGACTACCAGGAGCTCTGGGTGAATGCCGCCACGGTCCTCGACGATCTGAACCGCGGCGATTCCATCTCCATTGACGGCGCGTGCCAGACGGTAACGGCTATCGACGCGAACGGCTTCGCGGTGGAGACCTTGGCGGTTTCGCTCAGAAAGACGACGCTCGGAGCGCTGTCGAAGGGATCCCCCGTGAACCTCGAGCGAGCTCTGACCCCACGGACGCGAATGGGCGGGCACTTCGTGCAGGGACACGTCGATGGCACGGGCCGCGTCTCGAAGCTCCAGCGCCGCGGCGAGAACATCTATCTCGAGGTGACCCTACCCGCGAACCTCGCGAGATACTGCATTTCCGAAGGCTCGATAGCGATCGACGGCGTTAGCCTGACCATCGCGGATCTGCGGGGCACTCGCGTAACCATCAACGTCATCCCGACAACCTGGAACGACACCGCGCTGCGCGAGCGCAGCGTCGGCGACTACGTAAACATCGAAGTCGATGTATTGGCTCGCTACGTCGAGCGACTCATGGGGTCGGCCGCGACATCGGCCGCCGGCCCGGCATCTGGAGGCATGGTATGAGT
>CAYFQV010000085.1:3780-8683 GCA_964345195.1 uncultured Spirochaetaceae bacterium | reverse complement strand
CTTCATGGAACGGGTCGATGAAGCCCTGTCCGCCCTTGCACAGGGCAAAACCGTCATCGTTGTCGACGACTTCAACCGAGAGAATGAGGGTGACCTCGTCGCGCTTGCCGAAAACGTGAGTGCGGAAACCGTGGCCTTCATGGCTACTCACGGACGGGGCCTCATCTGTCAGGCAATCACCGCGCAACGGGCGGAAGATCTCGAGCTATCCCCCATGGTGACCCGCACCGCCGATCCCTATCGCACGGCGTTTACCGTAACCATTGACCATGTCGATGCAAGCACGGGGATCTCCGCCCATGAGCGTGCGCATACCATGCGGGCGGTTGCCGACCACGCCGCGGGGCCGCATGACTTTGTGCGGCCGGGGCACGTCTTTCCGCTTATCGCCCGTGAAGGAGGCGTATTGACGCGGCGGGGGCACACCGAGGCTGCGGTGGACCTGGCGCGTCTGGCCGGTCGGACATCGAGCGGGGTGATCTGCGAAATCATGAAGGACGATGGAGCCATGGCCCGCCTGCCGGACCTGGAGATTTTTGCGAAAGAACACCGTCTTCCGCTTTTGTCGGTGGAGGACCTCGTTCGCTACCGCGACGCCATTGCGGACATTCCGGTCACCCTGCGCGGCGAGAGTCGCCTGCCCACTGAGTACGGCGAGTTTCACGCATCGGTCTACACAACCGCCGACCCCGCGGCGTCGGAGTTGATCGTCCTGGAGAGCGCCGGCCGAGATCACTCGGCCTCCGTCCCTGCCGCGCGCACGGGCGATGCGGGGGTCCGCGACACGGAGACGGAGGCACGGCGGCGCGAGACGGGCGACCGCGATGCAGGAGTTCGCGACACGGGGACGGAGGCGCGCTCGGATAGCGGTGACCCTGCACCGCTGGTGCGCCTGCATTCGGAATGTCTCACCGGGGAGGCCTTCGGGAGCCATAGATGCGACTGTGGACCGCAGCTGGAGACCGCGTTGAGACGGGTCGGCCAAGAGGGCGGAGCCGTGGTGTATCTTCGGCAAGAGGGGCGAGGCATTGGCCTTGTGGAGAAGATCCGCGCCTACGCGCTGCAAGACGAGGGGATGGACACGGTAGAGGCCAACCTCGCGCTGGGGCACCAGGCGGACTTGCGCCGCTTCGGCGCCGCGGCGGCGGCGCTGCGCAGTCGCGGCTACAGGCGTGTTCGACTCCTCACGAACAACCCCGAGAAGGAGCATGCGCTACGCCGCGCGGGGATCGCGGTGGAAGAGCGAGAAGACCTCAGTGTCGGGGTCCGCGATGAGAACCGTGGCTACCTGCGCACGAAGATCGAAAAGTTCGGCCACGTCCTACAGGGAGTGTAACCAGTGAGTGTGACTTGACGGGTGAGCCCCTGCGTTGGATCAAAATGGATGTGATCCGGTGCTTGCGACCGGATAGACGGTAATATGTAGCATGATTGGAGGTTATATGACTGTTTACGAAGGTGCCCTCTCTGCGGAGGGTCTCAAAGTTGGGATTGTGGTAAGTCGCTTCAACTCGTTCATCACCGAACAGCTGCTTGAAGGGGCGCTCGACTGCATCCGGCGGCACGGCGGATCGGAAGATGATGTGACGCTGGCCCGTGTTCCGGGGTCATGGGAGATACCACTGGTTGCCAGGCGGGTGGCTGCAAGTGGGAAGCACCATGCAGTGGTGTGCCTAGGCGCGGTGATCCGGGGCGATACGCCGCACTTCGACTACGTGGCCGCCGAGGTCAGTAAGGGAATTGCATCGGTTTCGCTGGAGACCGGTGTGCCCGTGAGCTTCGGCGTGTTGACCACGGATACCGTTGATCAAGCGATCGATCGGGCCGGCACGAAGGCGGGAAACAAAGGGTTCGATGCCGCGCAGAGTGCGCTGGAGATGGCGAACCTATTGCAGGCGATGTGACACGGTGTTTGCCGGCTTGTCTCGGGCTCCCCGGGTGTTGCCGGCGCGCCGCTCTGCGCTGCGCCGCTCCGCACTATCTACACAGCTTCAGGACGTCCTTCCACTGCTGTTCAGTACTCCGGCACGGCCTCGGCGTGCATTTCGGCCGCGTCGAGTCTCTTTGTCGACAGCATGCCGCAGGCCGCGTCAATATCCTGCCCCCTTGATTTTCGGATGGTCACCCGAAGTCCTTTCTGCTTGAGGGAGTCCTGGAACGTGAGCATCTCCTTTTCGCTTGCAGGCTCGAGGGGTGCCCCGGGAATCGGATGAAAGTAGAGTAAGTTGATGCGACAGCGCATGTCACCCACGAGCCGAGCAATCTCTTTCACGTGCCGATCGGAGTGGTTCAAGCCGCGGAACACGATGTACTCGAAGGAGATTCGTCGCCGCTTGTCGAGCTGAGTCGCGCGAATGGCGCCCAGAACCTCATGTAAGGAATAGACGTTCTCGATCGGCATCAGTCGCCGACGCTCCTCCTCGAACGGGGAGTGTAGACTCACTGCGAGATGCACGCTCGTCTTTTCCAGGAGCGTGCGCATAGCCGGTACCACCCCGATCGTCGAGACCGTAATCCGGTTCGGACTCATGCCGAAGCCCCACGGTTCGGTCAGGATTCGCAGACTCTTCAGCACCGCCTCCAGGTTGTCCAGCGGCTCACCCATCCCCATGTACACTAGATTTGTGATCTGATCCCGCTCCGGTAGGCCGGCCAACTGGTTCACTACGTCGCCCGCGCTCAAGTGCCCCTGAAATCCCTGCCTCGCCGTCATGCAAAACAGGCAACCCATCTTGCAGCCCACCTGCGTCGAGAGGCACAAGGTGTGCCGCCGGGCTTCCGGGATATACGCAGCCTCGACATGGCGCTGCAGACCCTGCCCGGTCACGCCTCCGTCCCTTCGCGGGCCCCTCGGGTTTTTTGGCGGTGCGCCGCTTGCCCGCCCCTCCGGCGTGCCTCCGTCTCTGGTGGCGCCGCCGCTCCATTGGACACCTCCGTCCCTCCGGGCAACCTGCGGGGGAATCGTCACCGTGTAGAGGTACTTCTTCGTGCCGTCGGTGGCAACACTGACATCCGAATGTCCGCGCCGACCGACTACGAACTCCTCCGCCAAACGGGCTCGGTGGCGTTTCGATATGTTCGTCATCTCCTCGAAGCTCGCGGCGTGTTTCTTGTACAACCAGTCGCACAACTGCGCCGCAGTGTAGCGCGGCATTCCACGCTCTTCGACGATCGCCTCGAGCTCCTCTTTCGTTGCGCCGTACAGCGCCGGCCGGTCTTCCTCGTTCACGGATCTATCTCCAGCGATCTTTTCCGTTTCCACGGCCCCTTCTTGTTCGGCCCGTTGTTGTCTCGTCTCTTTCACATCCACGCGGTCGAGGGTACCGCCCCGAGGCCATCCGCGGCAACGGGGCCCGGCGCACGAATGGGAGGCGCACAGCCGCGCAGGCACTCGGGTATGTGGGGACGGAGGTCTAACGCGGGACGGAGGTCTAACGCGGGAGCCGCGATGGGTCTAACGTCCGAGCCACGAGAAGGGAGCCACGAGAGCGGAGCCACGAGAGGGGACGGAGGCTCAACCCGTGCGGCTTCGGAACCAACCCATGTGACTCAATAGGGACGGACACAGCACAGTCTTCGGTTTTTTTTGGGTCTACGATTGAAGCAAGAGAGCCCGTTTGCCCGTAGTAAAGGGCATGAGAAAGCCACGGCAGTTAGTCGATGATGGCCGCTATCATGTGATTGCGCGCACTAACCGGGCGGAGTATACGTTAAAGTCCGATGCCGTCAAGCAGCTTTTCGTTTTGGTCCTGGAACAAGCCAAGACGAAATACCGTTTCAGGCTCGAAACGTTCTGTATCATGGACAACCACGTACACCTGCTGCTCGTCATTCCCAGCGGCGAATCGTTGTCGGGATTGATGCAATGGATACTGAGTGTATTTGCAATGCGCTTCAATCGCATGCACGAGCTCAAGGGGCATGTCTGGTACGATCGTTTCAAGAGCACGATCGTCGCGACCCGCGATTACTATATGACATTGGTCGACTACATTCTCACGAACCCCGTTAAGGCAGGCATGGTTAAGCGCATCATCGATTATCCATGGACCGCTCTGCATTGGTGGCGAAAACCGAGGCAAAACCTCGTGGAGCCGCCGGATCGGGAGGTGCGGCAACGCTACCGGAAACTTCTCCGGAAACGGCGACGATAGCGAGAACAGCTAAACAATCCCAACGAAGCGCCGTGATCGGCTCCCGGAGTAACGACGAGCCTGCCGGCGCTTACGAGTCACGCAAATCAAAAGTAGATCTCGCTCACGATGTTAGAGAAGGTGATGCCTGCAGATAGCAACATATCCCGCACTTGTATGATCATGCCTGTTGCACCGCAGAGCATGTAGCGGGTGTCCTGAGGAAACGACGGCAAATCTTGCAAGTACGTCGTCAGCCTGCCTGGGTATACGCCTCGGTCCGACTCCGTACTGCCGCACGGTACGTAATCGGCACCGAGGACGGCTAGCATTTCGCTGCGATAGTAGAAGCCGTCGAGATAGCGGGAGCCGTGGAGGAGTACTTTCCGGGCAGTCCCCGCTTGGTTCGCGAGGCCTGCACGAAGCATCGCGGCAAAGGGCGCGACACCTGTGCCGGACGCGATCCACCAGGTACTCGTGGCTGGGTCGTCCGTGAAGCTTCCGGCGGCCGCCGACGCATGCACCGTGTCGCCCGCTCGCAAGTCCGCTAACTCGGGTGTTAGGCGGCCCTGCGGTACCACATTGAAGAGAACTTCCCAAACTCCGTGCCCCCGTCCCGTGCCTCCGCGGACCTTGTCTCCTCGTATCTCTCGGCTTCCATGTATACCAGTTCCGGTACATGCGCCTGCAATACTGTAGAGACGTGGGATAATTCGAGAAGGATCGGTAGTCAGCGCCGTACTTTGCCCAGGGGTGAAGGCGCTCGGCGC
>CAYFQV010000085.1:0-3680 GCA_964345195.1 uncultured Spirochaetaceae bacterium | reverse complement strand
CGTCCCTTTCAGATTCGTCCCTTTCAGATTCTCACCGTTGTCCAGGACGATTTTACCTTTCATGTTGGCATGCTGGGGCAGGAGGTCGATGTCGGAGCGGTGCAACAGCTTTTGCAATTGCTGCCACGGAAGTACGGCGATCTTCTTCTTGCCCTTGTGGGTCTCGAGCTGAAAGCTCTGTCCGGCAATGCGGATCTGCCAGGTGGTGTCGCGCTTCTCCTCTTTCGCCCCTTTTTTGGACTTGGACTTGCCTTTACCCTTGTCGCTTCGGGTCAGATCAAGGAAGTCGCCGGTGAGGTCGCCGAGAATGCGTGGAAGCCACGACCGCTCGAGGGGGGATACCGAGCGAGCATAGGTGCGGCTGGTTCTGACGATCTCCCCGGCGACGATGAACTCCGGTTCTTCCCGAAACATCACCGACCCTGGATGAATCATAATGCGGCCGGCGGTTAGACTTCGGTAGTTTCCTCGGCCGGCGTATACGCATACGAATTGGATCAACCCCCGAGAGACTGCGGTGAGGTAGTTCGCCATCGGCCCACCGCTTCCGACGGGAACACCCATACTTCCGACAATCTCGCCGAGCTGTTCTTGAATGTTCCAGATCTCCGCCATGGTCCGCGGGTCGAGATAGCGGCGTTCGCAGAATTTCTGCTTCTCCTCAGCATCGCCGTAGGCATGAAGGAGTTTCAGGTAGGAGACAAAGTCCCCCATATCGTCTCGATAGCGATGGTGTGCCTTTCGAGCGGCGAGTTCCTCACCTTCCGGTAGCAGGAAGGGCGTGTTCGTAGTGAGGAATGCCGCGGCGATCACGGTCTCCCGAATGACCTCGGGATAGCTGCGAATCGCCTCGACGATGATTCGGGAGTGCCTCGGCAGGAGCGGAAACTCCGCCATCCGTCTGCCAATCTCGGAGAGACGGTTGTCTTCGTTCAAAGCGTCGAGAAGGAGGAGCGTCTCTATTGCGGCAATGATGTCTTGTCGTCCCGGCGAGGAGATGAAATCGAAGGACTCGAAGTCCCGGATCCCGAGCTCGGCCATCCGCAGTACCACCTCGGATAGATCGGTTCGGTAGATCTCTTCGAGGGTGAACAGCTCGCGCGCCTCGAAGTCCTCTCGCGTGTATAGCCGATAGCAGGTCCCCGGTCTGGTACGCCCCGCTCGTCCCTTGCGCTGATTAGCGGATGCTTTGGAAATCGGGCCTTCCACGAGCGAGGAGGTGTAGCTCCGCGGATTGTAGTAGTTCATTTTAGAGAGACCGGAATCGATGACCGACGTGATACCGTCGATCGTGATGCTGGTCTCGGCAATGTTGGTAGAGACTACAACCTTCGTCTTTCCCGCCGGCGGCGGTGGAAAGACCTGGTCCTGCTCCTCCTTACTAAGTCGCCCGTAGAGCGGGAGGATGTGCAGCTTGCGACTGTACGTCTGCATTCGCAGTTCGGCAATCGTGTCTTTGATCAGCTTCTCACCGGATAGAAAGATGAGAACGTCTCCCTCGCGCTCCTCGTGCATGATGCGACCGACGATATCGGTGATCTTGCGCACAAGCTCCTCAGCGGCGTCATCGACCAAGGGCGGATCATAGACGACTTGCACGGGGTACATCTGACTCTCGATTCGCACGATCGGACAGGAGTCGAAGTATTGCGAAAAGACCTCGGCGTTGATGGTCGCGGACGAGACGATCACCTTGAACTCCGCTCGTGCCTCGAGGATGCGTTTCAAGAGTCCTAAGATGAAGTCGATGTTGAGGCTGCGCTCATGGGCCTCATCGATCATGATCACCGAGTACTGACGCAGCATGTAGTCGGCTTTGATCTCTTGTAGGAGGATACCGTCGGTCATGACTTTGAGCTGGGTAGTCGGCGAGGTATGATCTTCAAAGCGCATCTTGTAGCCGACAAGTTCGCTGCGGTCCACGACATCCGTGGCAGCCTTCACGCTCGGGTCCGGTGTACTCGGCGCAGGCTCTCGGTCGGTCTCCTCTCCGAGCGCCTCCGTCCCCGCTCTGCCGATCCCCGCGCCCGTCCCCGTCGCCTCCGTCCCCGTCGCGTCGGCAACGTCCACATCCAACTGTCTGGCAATGTATTCGGACACCGAGACCGCCGCGATGCGGCGTGGCTGGGTCACGCCGATCATGCCGCCTTTGCTGTATCCGGCCTCGTGCAGAATGATCGGTAGCTGCGTTGTCTTGCCGGACCCGGTCGGGCTTTCGACAACAATGACCTGGTTCTCCGACAAGGCCTCGAGGATTCGGTCCTTCTGCCGGTATACGGGAAGATCGTGTGCTTGCATGCTCAGCCCGCCTCAGGGCTTCCCTCGAGACTTGCTGCGGCGGTATCGGCGACAATTCGGCGAATGTGATGCACGGCTTCCGGCATCGCCAAGCGGTCATGGCTGTCCCGGGTGGTGAGATTCTTCACGTTGACCAGATCCTGCGCCGCCTCATCCGGTCCGCATATGACGGCGGCGGGAATGCCTTTTCGCTCGGCGAACTTGAATTGCTGCGGAAGCTTCTTTGCCTCGGGGTAAACCTCGCAGCGAAACCCCGCGCGGCGGATCTCATCGGCGATCGCGTGGTATCGGCCGAGGAGCGAATCATCTAAGTAGAGGACCATAACATCGGCGCTCCGGCTTGCGCCTCGCTCGGCGCCGAGGGCCGCCAGGAGGCGGTCGACGCCGATTGATGCGCCCACCCCCGGCAATTGCTCTTTCGTGTACAGGCTCGCCAGATCGTTGTACCGACCGCCGGAGCATATGCTGCCGATACCTTCTTCGTCATCGAGAAAAGTCTCGAAGACCATGCCGGTGTAGTAGTCGAGGCCCCGCGTAATCGACGGATCCAGCACGATCCGCTCCGTCAGGCGGACCGAAGCTGCGTGCTCGAGGATCGCCGAAATGCGCTCGGTGTCCTCGCCCTCCCCACCGGCGAGTTCTCGCATGTGGGCGAGGATCCGTTGATTCTCGGTGGCGGCGCCGGGGACGGAGGCGCTCAGTTTGGAGGCGCTCGGTTGTACGAAAGAAAGGATCTGATCGGCCCGGTCGATGCCGACAAGCTCGGCCAGGGCGGAGCGGGTCTTGTCGGTGCCGACTTTGCGGAGCTTGTCGACGGTGCGAAGGATTTCTTCGGAGTGCTCGGAGATTTCCAGGTGGCGAAGGAAACGGTTGAAAACGGCGCGGTTGGAGATGCGCACGTGGAAGCCGGAGAGGCCGAGGGCTTCGAGGGAGCGGACAATCATGAGAATGATCTCCAGGTCCGCGGAAGCGGAGTCGGTACCGACGACGTCGAAGTCACACTGCATGAACTCGCGGTAACGGCCGCGCTGGGTGTTCTCACCGCGGAATACCTTGGCAATGTGGTAGCGCTTAAAGGGGAGGGTAAGCTCGTTCCGGTGCTGAGCCATGAAGCGCGCAAAGGGCACGGTCAGGTCAAAGCGCATGGCGACATCCCGGCCTCCGTGATCCTCAAAGCGGTAAACCTGTTTCTCGGTCTCCCCGCCGGCTTTGCCGAGGAGGATCTCGGTGTATTCGAGCATCGGCGTGTCGATCGGCGCGAAGCCGAAGCGTCGAAAGACATCTTCGAGGTTGTGGATGACGTCGCGGCGCTGAATTTCGTCGGTCGGCAAGAAGTCGCGGAATCCCTTCAACACACGGGGTTGAATGCGTTCACTCATTGT
>CAYFQV010000084.1:6536-13525 GCA_964345195.1 uncultured Spirochaetaceae bacterium | reverse complement strand
TGGTCACCGCCTTGGCCGCACTGTTCGGGATGTTGGGGGCGGGCCTCTCAATCCTCTGGTTCGGCCGTCCCCTCTGATCGTCGCGTCTCATCCATGCACCTGACAGCCTTCCACGACGGCTCTCAGTACTAGCGTATTTTCCCACGCTGCCCAAGAATATAAACACTTGCGCTTTAGTTTACTCGCTGTTATAGTCTTGTTAAGTCCAAAATATGTGCTTGCTCTATTCCCGTCTGGGTGTGGGGCATAGCGGGGGGGTAAGGTGCAGTGGCACCCTTCCGGCGGTGGAAACGGAGTTGCAGGAGGAAACATGCTGAAGAATATGAAGATGGCGGGCAAGCTGACCGTGGCCTTCGGCGCGGTCATTATTCTGGTAGGGATCGTCGGGGGAATCGCGGTCTTCAACCTAAACACGATTCTCTCGAGCTCTCAGGAGTTGCAGAACGCATACGTTCCTGAGGTTACGGTCGCAAACGAGATAGAGCGCACCGCGCTTCTAACCATGTACAACATGCGCGGCTACGGCTTGAGCATGGATCAGGCCTATTACAGCCAGGCGGACGAGCACCTGACCGAGCTCAAGGGCCATCTGAGCGAGGGCGAGGATCTTGCACAGGAGTACGCCTTCTTAGATACCCTCAGGTCCGGTGTCGAGTCTACGCAGCAAAACGTGTCAACGTATGAGTCGCTCGCGCAGGAGACCCAGACTCTCGTTACTCACGTCCAAGAGATCTATACCACACTCGACGAAAGCGCGGCGGCCTACATGCAAGAAGCTTCCGCGTACCTCGAGACCATGAACGCCGCCATGATTCAGGAGATCAACGCCGACGCGCCGTCGGCGGCCCTCGAAGCGCGCCTGGAACAGATTACGTTAATCAACGACATCATTGACATTGGGAACGAAACACGTGTCGCCAACTTCAAGGCCCAAGCGCGAAACGAATACGAAGCGCTCGTTGAGGCAAGCAACAACCTGGACGGAATATACCCGATCATTGACAATTTGGAGAGTATTGCCGAGAACCGGAGCAATATCGAGCAGCTCGAGACAATCCGAAGCGCCGGTGAGCAGTATCAAACCGCGATTGACAATTTGGCGGGCGACATGCGTGCCCTCAATGAGCTTGGGGCGCAACGGGATGCCGCCGCGCAAGAGGTGCTCGAGGCCGCACAGGGCGTCGCCGCAGCGGGGATCAGCACTACGCAGGATCAAACGGCTGAAACCGTGACACGGGTCAACAACTCCCGCGTTCTGGTTCTAAGTGGTCTTCTGATCGCCCTCGTGGTTGCCATTGTCATTACCATCTTTCTGACCCGAATGATCACGCAAGCGCTCGCCGACGGCGTCCGCTTTGCGCGTGAGCTCGCCGAGGGCAATCTCGTCGCCGAGCTCGACGTGAATCAAAAGGATGAAATCGGTCAGCTTGCCAATGCCATGCGGAACATGCAGGAGCGTCTCAGAAGCATCGTCACCGATGTTCAGGCGGCCGGTTCAAACGTCGCATCCGGAAGTCAGCAGATGTCTTCGAGTGCTCAGGAAATGTCTCAAGGCGCAACCGAGCAAGCCTCCAGCACTGAGGAGGTGAGCTCTTCGATGGAGGAGATGGATAGCAACATCCAGCAGAACGCGGACAACGCCGGACAGACCGAGAAGATCGCGCAAAAGGCGGCGCAGGATGCCGAGCGCGGCGGCAAGGCGGTCACTCAAACGGTGGAAGCCATGCGGAACATTGCTGAGAAGATCAACATCATTGACGAGATCGCCCGAAACACCAATCTGCTTGCTTTGAACGCCGCAATCGAAGCAGCCAGGGCGGGTGAGCACGGGAAAGGCTTCGCCGTGGTAGCATCCGAAGTGCGCAAGCTCGCGGAGCGAAGCCAGACCGCCGCCAAAGAAATCAGCGAGCTTTCCACATCCAGCGTGGACGTTGCCGAAGAGGCGGGCGGCGTCCTGGAGGCGCTGGTGCCGGACATCCGTCGAACATCCGAGCTGGTCCAAGAGATCAGCGCATCCAGCGCCGAGCAGCGGTCCGGCAGTCAGCAAGTCACCCAGGCGATCACCCAACTCGACCAGGTTGTGCAGCAGAACGCCTCTCAAGCTGAGGAGATGTCGAGCATGGCTGAAGAGTTGAACAGTCAGGCGGAGCAACTTCAAGCCACCATGTCCTTCTTCCGCGTGGACGAGTCGGCGCAGTCGCAACGCCGCCTTCCCGCGGACAGCGGAAAAAACGGCAATTCTCAGGATGCAAAGCGGGGTGACTCGGGCAGTGAAATGCCGAGGCAGGCCGTCGGCTCGGGAAGCACTGTTCGCTCTAGCGAAGGTCGAAACGGAGCTACTCAAGGCGACGGGAACCGGAATCGTGGGCAGCAACAACAAACCGGATTGACTGTGCCCACGGGTGCTTCCCGGTCAGAGGCGAGCTCGAGTTCCGCGACCGACGACGACGACAACGCTTTCGAGGAGTTTTAGGAGGAACCATGTCCACAGAGACAAGCGTCAACCAGTACCTAACGTTTATCCTGGCCGGCGAGTACTACGCTCTTCCAGTGGCGACAGTGCAAGAAGTGCTGGAGCTGCAAGATGTAACCAGGATTCCCCAAATGGCGGACTACATGAAGGGTGTAATCAATGTCCGTGGCAGCGTGTTGCCCGTCATTGATCTTCGTCTGAAGTTCGGCATGGAAGCGGCGGAAACAACCGTGGACACAGCCATCATCGTGACCGAGGTGTCAACGGGAGACAGCAGTGTGACGGTCGGCTGTCAAGCCGACTCCGTCGACGAGGTACTCGACATTCCGCCGGAGAACATTGAGCCCGCTCCGCGGGTCGGTACCAAGATCAAGGCGGACTTCATTCGCGGGATTGGGAAGAACAACGAACACTTCATCATGATTTTGGACATTGATCGTGTGTTCGAGCAGGAAGAGCTCCAGGCCATGGAAGAGAGCAGCAAGGTGGCGCAGACATAGCGCCCTTGCACGCTCCTCAATACGCGCATCTTGCGTCGGCCGGCGACGAAGCTTATTTCGGAAGCCTCACAGCAGTCTCCGGCCGACGCTTTTTCGTTCAGTTATAGTAGTTACAGCGGTTACAGCCACTCCGCCAGAAACTCGAGGACCGTTTTGTACCAAACCTCGGCGTTCGCGGGTTTCGTGACGAAATGACCCTCGTCGGGAAAATACAGGAAGCGAGAGGGAACCTGTCGAACCTGTAGCGCAGTAAACATGCCGATCCCCTCAGAGGGCGGACAACGGTAATCCCGTTCCCCCTGGATAACGAGGGTCGGTGTGTTGAACGCGTCGACGCTGTTGTGCGGCGATTGTCGTCGAAAGGCCTCCGGATTCTCGTAGGGCATGCCTCCGTGTTCCCAGATATCAAACCAGAGCTCGTCCGTTGTGTAGCTCATTGTCTCTTGATTGAAAATCCCGTCGTGCGATACGAGCGCAGCAAAGCGAGTGCTATGCCCGGCGATCCAGTTGATCATGAAGCCACCGAAGCTGGCACCCGCCGCGGCCATACGCTTGGAGTCTATAAACGGGCAGCTCTCGAGAGCAGCGTCCACGCCGTTCATAATGTCGGTGTAGCAGCGCCCCGCCCAATCACCGCTGATTTGGTCGGTGAAGCTTTGGCCGTAACCGGTTGAGCCGCGGGGGTTGGTCATGAGCACTACGTAACCCTCGGCGGCAAAGACCTGCGCATTCCACCTAAAATGAAAGCTGTCGGCGAAGGCGCCCTGAGGCCCGCCGTGTATAAGGAGAAGCAGGGGGTAACGTCGCGTCGCCTCGAAGTCGGGCGGCTTCAGCAAAAAACCGTGTATCCAGTCGTCATCGGCACCTCGATACCAGAAGCTCTCCAGCGACTGCATCTCCGCGGCGGCAAAGAGCCTAGAGTTCGCATCCAAGCGACGAACAGGTTCCTGGTCCTGGTATGCGGGTAGTCCCGGGCCCGTGGCCGTGTCGGCCGGCGACGGAGCATCCAGTCTCACAACTGAGAGAAACGCTGCCCGGCGGGCGGTCTCTCTCGTCACCAGAATCGTATCGGTATCCACGAGGCGAAGCTCTTCTTGAAACACCGCACTCGTGTACTGGACGACGGATCCCGGCACAACGCCGCCCTGGTAGGACTGCTCGAAGGAAACGCCGTAGAGCGACTTGTATCCCCGATCCTCCGCAAGAAAGAGCAACTCCTTCTTTGATCGCCAGACGAAAGAAGATACCGACCGATCGAACTTTTCGGTGAGGACCGCCGTGCCCCCGCAGTATTGATCGTTTCTGCGTGTCACCGAGCCGCCGGCCGGATCATTAGTTCGTTCGACCAGCTTGATACGAAGGCGGTCGGCCTCGTATCCCGCGCGCTCGGCCCCGAGAAACGCCAGATAGCGCCCGTCCGGACTGTAGCGCGGCTCGAGCTCCATGGCCTCGTTCTCCGACAGGCACCGCGCCGCTTCCACCGGGCGAATACCGTCGAGGGACTGAACGAAGAGGGAGTTGTTCGTAGACGTGGCCACTCCGGCGTCCGGGTTCATAATGAAGGCGATCTCGGCACCGTCGGGAGAGAAAACGAAGTCCTGCGATCCGCCCAGGCTGATCGGAGGCACATCGATGTCTCCGGCGATAATGTCTTCGCTCTCACCCGAGGAGATGTCGAGGATAAATAGGTGGCTCCGATCTCGCTTTCGCCACACGTTCCAGTGGCGAAAGAGCAGGCCGTCGGCGATCCGGGCCGAGGATGCCTCGTTCGGCAAGCCGTAGGCCGTCGCTCTCCGGCGTTGCTCCACGTCTTCACCCTGGTCGCCCTCTTCGTGGTCGAGTGCCTCGAGTCGATCCTGCTCGGGCGCGTGGCGCGCTATGGTGACGCGCCGGGCGTAGGCAATCCGAGATCCCTCGGGCGCCCAGACCGGCTGCGAAACACCGCCGTAACCCCATGTGCGTTGATAGGCCTCACCGCCGGAGGAAAAGGGCAGGAGCCAAAGTTGCTCCTCGCCGCTGCGATCCGAGACAAACGCCAGCGTGGAGCCGTCGGGACTCCATCGAGGCGACGTGTCATTGTGGGCCCCGGGCGTGAGTTCTCGTGCTTCGCCACCGCGGGTATCCCAGAGCTTAATGGTACGCCGTACGACGTTTTCCGCGGCGTCGTGGGTCTCCCCTACGTATGCTATCAAAAAACCGGCGGGGTGGACCGCGGGATCCGAAATGCGCTCCACCGAAATGAGATCCTCGAAGTGAAAGGGATGAGTGGCATCGACCATGTATTCTTCTCCGGAACCAGGTTGTGACGGCCGGACTATGCCCGTTGCACCGAGTACTGTATAAGCAGGGTGTACGCTCTGTTAATGCGTTGGGCAGTCCGAAGACCGCGTGGATTAATATCAGGATGATAACGCAGCATGAGCTTCTTGTAACTGCGTTTTACGGCGCCGACGCTGAGACGCTGAGGATCAAGCTCCAAGACATCGCAGGCCCAGGCCACCGCGTGTCGCCCGTCGCCAGCGTGTGTGTCGTAATCTTTTTCTGCTGATCCATCTTCCGCGGACTCGTCCTCGGGCCGCTGTGCATAACCCTCTTCCACGGCGACTTCGAAGAGTGCAACGCCAACGTCGGCAAGCAGTGTTTCAATTTCCAGGATGTGACTCCGGAAGAGCCGGTCCACGACGGCCCGGGCAGTCTCGGCGGCGGGCTGCTCCATCTCAAACGCGTTATCCTGAACGAATCGGCGAATCGCTTCTTGCACGAGCTCCTCTCGGGAGAAAAACTCGCTGAAGTAGGTATCCCGTGCCTTCTCGTACACGCCGAAGACCCGGAGCATTCCACGGAAGCTCGGGCGGTCGATCCGGTGTTGCCGAGCCTGCTCGCCCGCGCAGTCGAGAAGCGTCTGTGTAAGCTCGACACGCGCCGGGTGAGGGATGAATGCACCGACTCGCGCCATCTCCTGCTCGGCCTCTCGGCCGCAGAATAGCTCGAGAAGATCTACGAGCTCTCCAACCTTATCCGGGTCGAAGCGCGCAGTAACGCTGGACAGCTCTATCGTGCCGCCGGGCTCCTGGGCCGCGGCGTACACATCTTGGTAGAAACGGACGTGATCGATCTGCAGAAGCCTCCGGACATCGTCGGCTGAGAGGCTCCACGACCCGTTGTACGCGAACTGCCTGCTAATCTCTTGTGTCACGGCGCGCGGGTGCACGGCTAAAAGCTACATGGCAAGACGCAGGATATCTACCCCCTTGACGGTCGGAAGCGGTATTGTGCCACCGCCTCTCAGCTGTTCGCAACGCTTGTGCTCCCCGTCGACGCTATCTATTATGGGAGCACCCACTATGCAACAGACACGACTGGCCGCGATTATGTTCACCGATATCGTTGGATACTCGCGGCTTATGGAAGAAGACGAACAGCGCACCATTCAAGTGCTCCAGCAGCACAACCAGCTGGTTCTCCCCCTTATCGCCGAGGGAAGGGGTGAGGTCGTAGACGCCATCGGCGACGGCCTGCTTGTCATATATCACAGCGCCTTCGACGCGGTGCAGTCGGCACTGGAGATCCATGCCGCCGTTCGGGACTACAATGTGACTGCGGCGCCACGCATGAGGTTCGCCCTGCGAATCGGCATCCATATCGGCGACATCTGGCAGCAAAACGACCGCGTTTACGGGAACGGTGTGAACGTCGCGGCACGTGTTCAGCCCCACGCGCCCGCCGGTGGGATCGCCCTGACGGAGGATGTTTACACTCAGATCGTCAACAAGCTAAGCGCGCCGATCGAAGCGATCGGACGTCCCGAGCTCAAGAACATCTCGCGATCGATCATGCTGTACCGGGTAACCACCGGTTGCGAACACAACGCAGCTCGGTATGACGCTTCTTCCGTCGGGCCCGAGAACCAACGCAGTGAAGATGAGCCGACGCTCGACGCAATCAAAGAACGGTTACTCGCGGAAAAACAGAAGATCTCCCAGCAGCGTGAACGGGCAAATGAGAACCGCGGACAT
>CAYFQV010000084.1:0-6436 GCA_964345195.1 uncultured Spirochaetaceae bacterium | reverse complement strand
GGAAAAACAGAAGATCTCCCAGCAGCGTGAACGGGCAAATGAGAACCGCGGACATCCGGAGCAGCGTCTGGAATCCGTGATAGAAAACGGCGTCTACAGTCTGGTTGAGGGGATCATGGACCGTGCCGTTGAAAAGTGGGAGCAGATGCCGGCGGAACGGCGAGCTGAAACGGTCCGGGCCATGCGCAGCGGAGCCGGCGCCGGCGTGGATGCCGACGATCTTACAATTAACCTGGCGGGTTCAGGCGCTCATTACGCCGAAGAGAGCAAGGATGAACACCACGGAGGAAGCGGGACCAGTGATTTGAGCTTGGGCCTGGTCATGACTGCGGGTTTCACCCTGGGAACCGTTTACTTCGGAATCGGCTGGATGGTGTGGCCGCTCGTACTGCTGGGAGTTTTCCCGACGGGAAGCGGCCTGTACAAGCTCGTTCGCAAGCGCGTGCGCCGGAGACGAGAAGCCCGGAACCGTCCGCGTCGGCTGGAGCAGGAGATTTTGCATATCGCCCAAGAGTACGGTGGTCACGTGACCGTTGTCCAAATTGCCACCAAGCTGGATGCTTCGTTGGATGAAGTTCAGCAGGTTCTGGACAACATGACGGTAAAGGGTTACGTAAGCCAGAATGTTCTCGAGAGCGGTGTGATTCAATACGAGTTTCCCGCCATTACCTAATCGGTGGCCGCGGCGGGTCTCGCCTTGGTACCTTCCGGTGAACATGGCAGAAAGCAGAGAACACATTCTTGGAACCGAAGCAATCGGACCGCTCTTAGCCCGCATGGCTGTGCCCGCCGTGATCGCCATGGGCGTGAACGCACTCTACAACTTGGTGGATACCATATTCATTGGTCGAGGTGTTGGTCCCTTAGCTATCGGTGGTGTCTCGATTGCATTTCCGATTCAGATCGTTGTGCTTGCGGCCGGCTTGTTGGTCGGTATCGGGAGCGCGTCGGTGGTCTCCCGTGCCATGGGCGCGGGAGACCGTGAGCGCGCGGCTCAGACCATTGGGAACGCCCTTTTCTTGACCGCCGTCGCCGGCGGACTGATAACAACCTTCGGCTTGATTTTTGCAGACGAGGTTCTGCGTCTCTTCGGCGCCACCGAGGATCTCCTTCCCTACGCGCGCCAGTACCTGACAACCATTCTTCCGGGCGCCTTCTTCGTCGGCACCGCCGTTTCAGCCAACCACATTACGCGCTCTCAGGGTCACTCGCGGATTGCCATGACGATCATGCTAATCGGCGCGGGCATGAACATCGTCTTGGATCCGATCTTCATCTTTGCCTTCGGGATGGGGGTTCGCGGAGCGGCCTTAGCCACGGTGATCGCCCAGTCCGGCTCTTTCATCTTCGCCTTGTGGTTCTACAGCACCGGTCGCGCTGCGATCTCTCCAACACTGCGACATCTAAAACCGGATTGGAGCCTCATGCCTGAGACGCTGGCTCTGGGAATGTCACCGTTCGTCCGACAAATCGGCGCCAGTCTCTTCGTCATTTTCACGAATAACGCGCTACGAATGCACGGCACCGACTTATCGATTTCCGCCTTCGGCATTATTCACAAGGTCCTGATTTTCTCGATACTACCGTTGGTGGGAATATCTCAAGGCTTCCAACCGATTGCGGGATTCAATTTCGGCGCGCGGAATTTCGAGCGCGTTCGTCAGGCCTTGCGCAAGACGCTGTTCGTGACGTCGGGATTCGCGTTCCTGCTCTTTGCGATCATTCAGCTCTTTCCGGGCGTGGTGTTCAGCGTGTTTACCAATGATCCCGAGCTCATAGCGATCGGTCGGAACGCGCTGCGCATTGTATTGATGGTGCTGCCGCTGCTCACAATACAGATCACCGGCGCCATCTTTTTCCAAGCGGTCGGTAAGGCTTTCCCGGCACTCATGCTCACTCTTTCCCGTCAGATGTTGTTCTTGATTCCCTTGGTACTGATCCTACCGGGGATATTCGGCACAATGGGCGTGTGGATGGCGTTCCCCGCCGCGGATGTTTTGTCCATTGGTATTACCGGAGCGTGGCTCATGGCGGAGCTGCGGAATCTCCGCCGGATGGAGTGCCGGGAGCGTCCCGGTGGAGAAGGCTGCGTAGACCTGGACGAGATTGTACGCAAGCAGGCTTCGGCCGGTCCGGTCGCGTAGAGACGGGCCGGTGACATCCGCGAACCCCTCGGATAAGGCTGCGGTATTCGGGCGGAACCGACAACTGGGAGTGGTGGTATGACTGTCGAAGACTATAGTTTTGGGAGAATCGTTATTGACGGAGTGTCCTACGATGACGAGCTGATCATTGAGAACGGCGAAATTCGAAAGCGTGACAAGAAGCCGTCCAAACCGTGGAAGGCGCAGTTCGGGCACACCCCGCTTTCGATAGAAGAAGACACGAACCTGATCCTACATCTCACCTGTTGAGTCGTAGTATTCACTCAACACGAGAGCCTCCGTGTGCAGTCGTTGTCGTTGCGCGCCATGCCGATCGTCTCTCGCTTCGGCTCATCCGGCCTTCCATTCACCGTCCCGAGCTGCGGCGAAGCAGCGATCGATCACTCGCATGTTCGCTACGGCATCATCGAGGGGCGTAGGAAGCGGTGTGTCGTTCAGGATCGCCTTCGACATCAATTCACCCTGAATTCCGTACTGGTCGGCCACCTCGAGGGAGATCTCTTGGACCACGCCTCCCTTTTGTAGATTGACGACGCATGGACGATCCGGCGGCGCGTTGAATGGAATCTCAACTTCAATACGCCCGGCGCTCCCCAAGATGTTTACCCGCTGGTAGGGCGCGATTTGTGTTCCGTAGCTCAAGGAAGCGACCCGATCACCGAAATCCAGTAACGCGGAACCCAGCACATCAGTCTGAAACTCAGGATCATACGTGATCCACGCCGCAACGCGCTCTGGTTCCGCCTCGAAGATGAAGCGGGCAACCGATATTGGGTAGCATCCGATGTCCATCAATCCGCCCCCGCCGGCGTCCGCTTGATTACGAATATCATCCGGATTCGTGTTGTTGTAGGAGAAAAAGGACTGGATGGAACGAACGGTACCGATCTCACCGCGATCTACCAGGTCCTTCGCGGTAACCCACTGCGGATGGTGCCGGTACATGAACGCTTCCATTACCTTCCGCTCCGGGTGTTTTCGAGCAAGGTCTCGAAGCTTTTCCGCCTCCGCGGCGTTCATCCCAATGGGCTTTTCGCACAACACGTGCTTACCCGCCTCGATCGCCTTGATTGTCCAGGGCACATGCAGGTGATTCGGGAGCGGATTGTAGACGGCGTCGATCTCTTTGTCCTCCAAGAGCTCCTCGTAGCTACCGTAGGCCTTCGGTATACCGAGACTATCCGCTGCCTCCTTCGCACGGCCCTTGTGCCTAGAGGCAATACCGTGAAGCTCCACGTGCTCGGCGTGTTGCATGGCCGGAAGCACCTTTTTTATCCCAATGTCTGCGGTACTCAGTATGCCCCAGCGAACGCGTTCCATATTGCGCCTCCTATGGGTCAGGATACAGGACAAGCGAAACAAGGTCACGCAGGTCGGAATCGGCACACGCAGACCTTGCGACGGAGTTCCAGTCGAGCTAATGTCTGAACGATCTGCGTTCGAGACTCCTTGCCTTCCGAGCGACGCTAGGCTAGTTTAGGGTAATCTCAAATCTGAGGAGGTCTGCATGCGCAGAAACCCATATTTATTCCGTCGGCTCGGCTTCGTTCTCGTGCTGGCACTGACGATTACCGGATTCCTATCGGCTCGGGGAGAGCCTGAGCAGTCCCGGTGGGACCGAATTCAGGAGCGCGGCACCGTGGTAGCCGCTAGCTCGGGAACACTGTTTCCGGCATCCTACTACACCGAGGACAACAGCGAGCTTACCGGATTCGACGTCGAAGTCATGCGGGCGGTAGCCGCCGAGCTCGGCGTCAATATTGAGTTCAGGATCATGGCGTTCGATGCCATGCTCACCAGTCTCTCGACGGGACAGGTCGATGTCGCGATCAACGACATAAACCGAACCGCGGAGCGTGAGGAGCGAGTGGCTTTTTCCACGCCGTACAAGTACTCATTCGCGAGCTTAATGGTTCGCGCAGACGACTTGTCGGGAATCGAGGATCTGGAAGATCTCGAAGGGAAGGTCCACGCCGGTGAGGCGACGACGACGTTTTCCCGAATCATGCGCTTCTACGGGGCTGAAACGCTCACCTACGACAACGCAACGAATGACCAGTACCTGCGGGATCTCGAAGTTGGGCGCAGCGACGCAATCATGAACGATTACTACCTTCAGCGTTTAGCGCTCCAGTTCCTCCCTCAGTTCGACGTCACCTTGCACCCCGACCTTCGCTTCTGGATCGAGCCCGCGGGAAGTCACATTGTCATGCCCAAGGGGAGTACAGCTCTCCAAGCTGCCGTCAACAACGCGTTGGAGCGACTGCGGGAGAATGGAACGTTAGCGGAGCTGTCGGAGCAATTCTTCAACGGTGCAGATGTAAGCCGCCGTCCGGACGTGGAAGAGGAAGGCTTCATTCGCGTCAGTATTGACGAGCTCCCCGAGTAAGCCATACACGTCGCCGGGACTGCGGCACAATCCGATCGGTCCCGGCGACTTCTTCGAGTTTGCGCTGCAACACGCCGAACAAAACCGCCACCCCCCAATAAACCGCGGCAGCGGTGACGTACATGGTAAACGAGTCGAAGGTTCGTCCCGCCACAATCTTGGCGTTCAACAGTATTTCTCGAACCGTTATGACCGATGCGAGTGAGCTCGCCTTCAGCAGATCAAGCATTACATTCGAAAGGGGCGGAATGGCCACGCGCACTGCTTGCGGCAGAATCACCATTCGATACATCTCGGGCTTCGTCATTCCAAGGCTCATTGCGGTCTCCCACTGAGCATGTGGAACCGAACGGATCGCGGCGCGGTCGATCTCCGCAATGTATCCGGCACTGTTCAGCCCGAATCCCAGTACGGCCGCCCAGACCGCCGAGAGGCGCAAACCGATTGACGGAAGTCCGAAGTACAGCAGGAAGAGAAACACCAGTACCGGCGTCCCACGCATAAACGAGATGTAGAGCCGTGCCGGCAGGGAAACCACCCGGTGCTCGGACATTCGCCCAAGAGCGACAACGAAGCCGAGGACCATCCCGATCCCCATGCTTGCGAGGGAAATGAGCAAGGTGTAGCGCAAGCCGCCGAGAATAAAGGGCAGCGATTGAAGGGCAAGACTGAGGTCGAAGATTTGCGGCATGCTTACTCCGGTCGGTTTGCCCGTGAGGCGCCGGTGAGCAGAATGACGGCAAATCCGGTGCACAGCAGTGCCGGCGTCGCGTAGCTGCCGGTCAAATCTCGGCCGAGACTGAATACATACGGGCCTACCGCCGTACCAAGCACGGTCAGTGCCATCACGAAGCCCGAGATCTCACCCAAATGGCCACGTCCAAAGAAGCGCGGCCACGTGACGTTCGATAAAATGCCGAACACCCCCTGCATTAGGCCTTGCCCTAAAATTACGCCTATCACCGCCGGTCCGGCCTGTAACAGTGACATGGAAACCGTAATCACAACGATGCCGATCAGCTGAATCATCAGCAAGTACTTGAGCTTGAGGTAATCCGACAGCCAACTGCCGGAGAACTCGACAATTACCGACACGACCGCGGCGGGAAGGAATACCCCCACCGCTTGCGCCCGCAGCATATCGGCGTCGGCGAAGATGGACACAATGTGAAAGGTATACGCCGTGAGCACTAAGCCCGAAAGCATTAAGGACAGTGCAAAGACCCAGAAGCTGTAGGTACGACGGGCTTCCGGGAGGGTGAAATCGCGGCCGGTTGCGGTCTCCGGATGATTTGTCCGGCGCGTCTTGCCAAGAGGCCCATCAGGTTGAAGCCCATGCGCTTCAGGGGTATCCCGGTAGAACACAAAGGCCAGAACGGCAAAGACGGCCGTTGCCACCGCAATATCCCGCCATGCAGCTCGCCATCCGGCTATTTGGATGAGGTCGTCGAAGAGGCGCGGCGCGTAGGAGAATCCGAAGGATATCGAGACACCCAAGACGGCGTTTGCCAATCCGCGGCGGCGGTCGAACCACTCCATAACCATATTGCGCGACGATAGGGTAAGCATCCCCTGACCGGAGAAACGAAGAAGAAAGAACCCAACCGACATCACAACGAATGCTGCAACGACCCCGCCGAGCATTGCCGCGAATTGCGGTGCGTAGGTCAAACCGAGTAAAACCAGGGTCAAGATGAGGGCTGCACTGCTGGCCACGAGGCGTCCGCCGAAGCGGTCATACAGTCGTCCCGCG
This sequence comes from uncultured Spirochaetaceae bacterium, assembly GCA_964345195.1. Taxonomy (GTDB): domain Bacteria; phylum Spirochaetota; class Spirochaetia; order DSM-27196; family PWMO01; genus CAYFQV01. The sequence goes on along the minus strand of CAYFQV010000084.1, from coordinate 129 downwards.
CGGGATAGCGCGATTGCGCTTCCAACGGTGCCGAGAAGATAGGTCAGGCTGAGGTTGGTTCGGCTCAGCGGTAGCTCGGTGATCAGATAGTCGGTGAATACGGAAACGCCGATTGTCTGTCCAGGCGCG
>CAYFQV010000083.1:10697-13530 GCA_964345195.1 uncultured Spirochaetaceae bacterium | reverse complement strand
GGCCTCAAGTACCAGATCTACAACGGCCTGTTCCTCGATTTACCATATCATCGAGTGCGTCAGAGCGGCATCATGCTCCCGGTGTTCACGGCGTACTGCCGTGAGCGACTCGAGGCGGGAGAAGCCCCGGAAACCATTCTCGAGAGCTTCTTCCGGGAGCGCATGAACGCTCCCTCATTCGAAGAGGCTCGGGATATCATCTTCAAGTTCATGCAGATCATAGAGCGTCAGGTTGTACTGTTCGACGCCATTGAAGATGCGACCTTCGGCAAAATCCAGGAGCTCGACGGCCCGGGCTCACTCAAAGACATTCTGAGCAAGATCGATGCGGCCGACAAGCAGCAGGAATACCGCGATTTCCTTACGGACTATCGCGTGCGGCTGGTCCTCACCGCACATCCAACACAGTTCTACCCCGACGAGGTCTTGGCGATCATCACCGACCTCGGTGAAGCCATTCTGGACGATGATCTTCAGCGGATCTACGACCTGCTGCTGCAGATGGGAAAGACCCGCTTCAAGAACAAGGAGAAGCCGACACCCCTCGATGAAGCCAAGAGCCTGCTGTGGTTTTTGGAAAACGTGTTTTACAACGTCGTGCCTTCGATCCAGGGTCGCATGTGGAGCGCTGCGGGGGAAAAAGCGCAGGAGATCATGTCCCGCGACCCCAATCTGGAGTTGGGCTTCTGGCCGGGCGGAGATCGAGACGGCAATCCCTTCGTTACCGCCGAACTCACGGTTGAAATCGGCAACCTCCTGCGCGCGAGCGTTCTCCGACGCTACCAACACGACCTCCAGCAGCTCTCACGGCGACTTACCTTTCCCGGCGTCGTGGAACGCATGGACGCCATTGCGGAAAAGCTTCGATTCACCCTGTATCCTCTTATTCGCGTGCAAGGAATCGACGGTTACGAAGATCAGGCATGCGAAGATGCGAGCGACCAGGCGTACCAAGCCGCGGATCAGTTTCTCCATGAGCTCGCGGAGGTGCGGGACATGCTCGTCCGGGATCACCTCGGTCTTTTCGCCGAGCGGGTCGAAGAGCTCATGACGAAGGTCCGCATTTTCGGATTCCACTTTGCAACCATGGACATCCGCCAGGATAGCCGGGTCCATCGATCGGTGGTGGCGCAACTCATGAGCGCGTACAAAGAGCGCTTGGAGGGTGCGGGGAAGCACTCCCTCGATTTCGGCGACTACGAGAACGCCTCACTCTCACAGCGACTCGATATGATCGCCGGCTTCGCCGGACTGCTCCCACTCAATGAAGACATGACCAAGCACCTCACGGAGGATGTGGCCACGGATACCATCCAGTCGATCCGCGCCGCGAAGTTGCTGCAGGACTCCAACGGAGAGCGCGCGGTGCACCGCTACATCATTAGCAACACGCGAGATGCCGCGAACCCCCTCGAGGTATGGCTCCTCGCACAGTGCGCCGCGAACAACGCCGACGCCATGCTTTTAGATATCGTACCGCTCTTCGAAACCATCGACGACCTCGTCCACGGCCCGGCGGTTATGGAAGCGCTCTACACGAACGCGATCTATTCGAGCCACCTCAAGAAACGCGGCGGGTTCCAGACGATCATGCTCGGCTTTTCCGACGGAACGAAGGACGGCGGCTACGTGACCGCGAATTGGCAAATTTTCCGGGCCAAAGAGCGACTAACCGAGGTCTCGCAGGCGCACGGCGTGCGAGTGGCCTTCTTCGACGGGCGAGGAGGTCCCCCCGGCCGCGGTGGCGGCAACACCCATAAGTTCTACCGCTCACTTGCGCGCAACATTGCCAGTGAGGAGATTCACCTCACCGTCCAGGGCCAGACAATTAGCTCGAAGTACGGAAACCCCGACGCCGCGCGTTACAACATTGAGCAACTCGTGAGCGCCGGAATGGAGAACAATCTGTTCCCGGAAAACACGGCCACGCTTCACGCTGAGGATATCGCCCTACTCGATCAACTGTCTGATTCGGCGCTCCACGCGTACCAGAAGCTGCGGGAACATCCGTCGTTCATACGCTATCTGGAGCGTCTTACTCCCCTGCGCTACTATGGCAAGACAAACATTGCCAGTCGTCCAACCACTCGATCCGGAACGCAGCAGTTGCGTCTCGAAGACTTGAGAGCTATTCCGTTCGTCGGCGCGTGGAGTCAGATGAAACAGAACATTCCAGGCTTCTACGGCTTCGGCTCGGCCCTCGAGGCGGCCATGGAGGAGCTCGGCGACTCGCAGCTTCAAAATCTCTACCGTCGCTCCCTGTTCTTCCGAACCCTGGTTGAGAACGCCATGCAGAGCCTGAGTAAGACCTACTACCCCCTCACCCAGTACCTCGCCGACAACCCGGAGTTCGGAGGGCTCTGGCGGATGCTCTACGACGAAGCGGAGCGGACTAAGCGGCTACTGGCTCGGACCGCGGGTCAGGAACAACTCCTCGGCGCGGATCCGGTTCTCCGCGAATCGATACAACTGCGTGAACGGATGATGCTGCCCCTGCTGGTTATTCAGCAATGGGCGCTTGCCAAGAGTATCCGCATTGAAGACGGGGAGGACGAAGCGGGAACGCCGGAGTTGTACGAGAAGATCATCGTCAAAACGGTGGCCGCGTCGGTTAACGCCGCCCGGAATGCGGTGTAGCGTCAAGATCCTCTCGAGCAATACGGCCCCGGTCCTTTTCCAAAAAGAAGCGGGACGGCCCGACAGGCTCCTCGACCGTGTGATGGGCACGGCAAATCTGGATCTCGGTCCCCGGATATACGGCTTGCGTCACCACGATCTCCGCGTCCTCGTCCGCGTCGATGTATGAAAGCATCTCGCTCATCATGTTCGAGTA
>CAYFQV010000083.1:7837-10597 GCA_964345195.1 uncultured Spirochaetaceae bacterium | reverse complement strand
AGAGTGGTCCACCGCTTCGAGTCGCTGCAGAGCCATGGTGAGGTCCTGAAACTTGGTATTAGCGTACTGAAACTTTCGCTCCATCACGAAATCCACGCCTACCATTAGTCGCGCGTGAACGTCGACCTCGTTACCGATCGTCGGTACCTCAATACGGGAGAGCGCGCGAATATCCCCACCAATGAGTGCACCTCCCTCGGCAATTCGGACCCCTTTCAGCGCGAGAATTCGGCTGTTGTAGGATAGGGTCTGAATGACCACCTCACCCTTGGTCTCGAGGTTGCAATGCTCTACGAACTTCGCCACCACGCCTTCACCGCTGCGAATGAGAGCCCGGCCGCGCCCGACAATACCGCCGTCGACTCGAAGGCTCCCGCGCACAAAAACCTCATGTGCGTCGAGAGTCGATTTCACGTGAGCATGCCCGCCGATCCATATGCGCCGTCCCTCATGAACCCGTTGCGCAACGACGAGATTCCCAGGGAAACGCACGTCTCCGGTCGAGTTATCGACCTCCGATAACTCTATAGTCTCTTCAATGAAGAGCTCGCCACCGTCCATGGCTAGAAGCCCACCGACACCGGCCCGCCAACGGGGGAGCGCTTCGTCGATACCGGCACCCGCCGTCAACTCGGATACCGCGAGCTCACCGTGGGGAATAGTCTGATTGTACACATCCAAACCGTCGATGCCGGGAAGCTCCTCGCGCTGCAAAGCAATAACGGTGCCCTGCCGCACGACAGCCAGAGCTATGCCCCGAGAAGGCGTGAAGGGTACAACCCGCCCTCCATGCTTGTGCCGCTCGAGCGCCCGCTGATACTCCGGAACAAGCTCCATTCGCGACGGATTCGTACGAACCGGTGGTCGGCCGCTTGCAACGCAGATCTGCATGAGCGCCTCATGGTCGAGCTTACACTGCTCTACGGTTTCCTGAATGAGGGCCTCATCTAGCCCGAAAACTATCCCGTCCGCGCGGAGAACCTGATGGACATACTCAATTGTCAGGGACTCACCGTCCCCGAACGACGGAAGGAAGTCCGCAAAAGCCTGCAGAGCGTCTTCGCTTACCCAGATATTGACGAGTGAATCTCGTTGATAGGGAGCTCCCCCGATATTATCCACCATGATAAGCCATCCGCTCTAATTACTCCAATAAGAGTATAGCAATACCGCGGGGCTGTGTCAAAAAAAGGACCGCCCTCAGAAGAAGGCGGCCCCGGTCATGACCAGTGTGATGGCGCAGTCCGTACGTTTTACGGAGTGCTCATTATATCCGCCGAGGCCGGCCGGGTGCTCCACGACCGCCCCGTTAACGTAGCCTTTAGCTGGCCATGCTCACAACCTGGTCTTCCTTAAAGCCTTGCTCGGTACTGAGCTGCGTGGACACCACGTTCAGCATGACACCGTAAATGACCTTGGAAGTGACGTCGGCAACCGTAAAGGTCAACTGTTGCGCAACGATGACGAACTCATAATCCGATATGCCCCAGGTCATCAAGATCGGGAACAGATACGCACCCGGATAGAGAAACCACGAGAAATAGAACAGCGGAAGAATCTTTCCGAATAGGCCCTGGGCGGCCGACCCGTTCATGTTGGCCTTACCCTCGCGAATAACGCGAGTAATCAATACGAGAACCCAAATGAAGAACGCCGTGGAGATGGCGCCCCAAATCAGCCATGCGGCAAGATCCTCATTCAGTCGACCGGGCTCGTAGAATTGACCGATGTAACCGGTGATGACCATCAGGCCGCCTGACAGGGTGAAGCGAACCATGTACCGGGTACGCGCGGCGCCGACAATACCCGCAACGAAGAGAATCTGTATCAGCAGCATGGGCACGTCAATGAGCCAGTTCAAATAGCGATAGCCATTCGTGAAGAGCTGCTCGCCTTCCCGAAGTGCGTACGCCGATCCGGTGAACTCATAGGCGTTGGTCCAGCTCTGCTGCTGTGCGAGAAGCAGCAAGAAGGCGGATACCATAACGACGACCGACAACACCGTGGACGTGCGGTACTTCGGCATGTTTTGGTTCTTGGTCAGCACGAAGTAGAGTAGTGCCGCAGCCATGGCAGCATATCCAACCGTAAGGATATGCTGTACGACTTCGAACGCCTCGATCGAAACCGTGAAATCAACGTTCATTCCTTTCCTCCCGACTAAAGTATTTTTCTGTCGCACAAGATAAGCCGTTATTTTGGATTTGTCAAATACTCGTATAGGATTTGTCGATCGAAAAAGCATCCCATACTATACAGAGGGCATGCAAAGGTGCGCACTCGATGAACAGTTGCCGGACAACTGCAAGTTCGATATGCTGCCGGAGGGAAGTAACATGGGATATCCGATTCAAGTGGTTGCACGAAAAACCGGACTCTCACAGAGTACGCTGCGGGCGTGGGAGCGGCGCTACGCCGGGATACGCCCCGACCGCGACCCGAACGGCAGACGCTCGTACTCTGAGGAGCTTACCGAGAAACTGACGTTGCTGGCAAGCCTCGTAAGCGCCGGATATCGAATCGGGCAGATTGCATCCAGCAGTGTCGAAGAACTCCGTGAGCTTTCCCAGGATCTGAGCGCGACAACGCCGCCGCAATACCAGCAAAGCAGTACCGGTCCTGCAATTCAAAGGGCTGCAGACGCCGTCGCGGCTCTAGACGACCGCACGCTGTACCGTGTGCTCGAGGAAACCATTCGCGATTACGGACGCCTGGATCTCATTGACGGCTTCATATTTCCCCTCGTCCACGAGATAGAGC
>CAYFQV010000083.1:4353-7737 GCA_964345195.1 uncultured Spirochaetaceae bacterium | reverse complement strand
GGACGCCTGGATCTCATTGACGGCTTCATATTTCCCCTCGTCCACGAGATAGAGCGGCGGGTAGAAGCCGGAAGCTGCCTGGACATGCACCTGACCTTTCTTACCTGCACACTTCGTACGGCGGTGTCTCAACTTCTTACGACTTCACCTGAGAATGGGGAGCGAAACGTCGCGCTCATCACCTCCCCGGCGTCCCACACCGGGGAATTGGGACTGGTGACGTCCGCCGTGCATGCCCACGCGGCGGGGTGGCGACCGCTTCTCTTGGGCGCCGGTATTCGCTCGGAAGAGATTGCCGACGCCGTGACCCAGACGCGAGTAGACGCCATAGTCCTCGGCGTTGGGAGCAAGCGCTACGACCTGACCCTTATGAACGAGATGGTGCGCGTTCGTCGAGACGCGCCTCCGGAGATTCCGGTGTACTTCGGGGGTCGACTACCGGCACGTCTGGTAGAAGATTTGAAGGCCGCCGGGCTCGTGTATTTACACGATATGGATGACCTGCGGGCGGCGCTACGCGAGTTTACTGATAAGCCCTGACCGCGCTACTCTTGCTGCATGCAGTACAGACAACTTGGAAGCTCTGATTTGAGCGTCTCGGTAGTAGGGCTCGGCACCTGGGCCATGGGCAACGACTTCTGGGGCAAAGTAGATGACAAGCAATCGATCCGCGCCATTCAGGAGGCCTTGGATAACGGCGTTAATCTCATTGATACCGCCCCGGCCTACGGCGCCGGACACGCCGAAGAGATTGTTGGGAAAGCACTCCAGGGACGTCGCGACAACGCCGTCATTGCGACAAAGGTCGGCATCATTCGCACCGAAAGCGATTTCCTCCACAACCTCACCCCGGAATCCATGCGGCAGGAGATCGAAGACTCCCTTCGACGCCTCGGCGTCGATGTCATCGACCTCTATCAGATCCACTGGCCGGATCCCAATACCCCTCTGGAAGACTCCATGGCCGAGCTCACCAAGCTGAAGGACGCCGGCAAGATTCGCTACATTGGCGTGTCGAACTTCACCGTCGAGCTCGTGGCGCAGGCCCGCGCACTGAAGGAGATCGTGAGCGTCCAACCGCAATACTCCCTGCTGCACCGCAAGGAGGAAAGCAGCCTCCTTCCCTACTGTGCCAAGAATAAGATAGGGGTGCTCGGCTACGGAAGCTTGGCCGGCGGCATTCTTACCGGGAAGTTCCACGACATCCCCGCGCTCGAAGAGGGCGACAATCGAAACAAGTTCTACCAGTTCTTCAAAGAGCCGACCTGGAGCAAGGTGCAAAACGTATTGGACGTCTTGCGCACTATCTCAGAGGAGCGGAGCGTGCCGACGGCGCAGATAGCCATCAACTGGTCGATAGCCCGGCGGGGCGTGACGAGTGCGCTTGTCGGCGCTAAGACCCCGCAGCAGGCGCGATCGAACGCCGCCGCCGGAGAATGGTCCCTGTCCGAGGAAGAGCTCAATCGAATAGAAGAGGCCTACAACCGCAATCTGGCCAAGTCGGCCTAATACCGGGCGTGTCTCCAGGTGGAGACCCGCTATTCCGGGAGGTACCACAATTCGTAGACCCGCTCCTCCTCGAGAGTGACCAGGTCAACGACCGGAACGTTAAACAAGACCCCCACCGAGCTGCGTCGCCCGCCACGTTGATTCTGTACGCGCCCGGGCACCCGAACCTGCAACGCCACCGCGGCTTGCTGAAGAGATTCGCGTATCACCTCAGGGTCCTCGTATTCCTCGAGGGCCCACACCAGATAGTCAATGTAATCCTCACCCGACATGGTGGTTCTGTCCGGCGGTAGTAAAATGTCTGCAAGCAGGGTGCCGTTCCACGGTGACATGGCGATCACGGAATCCAGAATTTGTGGTGTCAGTTCCAGCCGCAGGTGAACGGCGCCCGACGCCGTTGTACCCGTCGACAGAGGCGGGGGGTACCCGGATTGGCCCGCTCCCCCTCGGCCCGCGCCGACCTTCGCCGGCTCCTCGAGCGCCGCGACTAAATCGTCGTAGGCCACGGTCATCTCCAGCCGCCCGGTTTCCGGTACATTAAGCTCCACGAGATCAATGCTGTCGAGCTGAGCCAATCGAGCCTCGATTGCCGCCGGTTCGAAGATCCGGTCACTTTGTACACCGAGACTCGCCGACAAGTCCTGAACGTAGGAGACGAGATAATCCGAGAGCTCGAGAGAAATCCGGGACTCGCCGCTCATTCCGCCGTCGAGCGTGACCGTCTGCTCCGCGCTGCACCCGGCCGGCATCACCGTCAGCAAGAATATCCCGACGCCGGCTGCAACTGAGCCGAAAGCTGCGAAAACGCCCCGTTGTTTCCAATTCCGTCTCGGCCGAATGGTGCAGCTATTCATGCGTATTCCTAACCTTCATGCGTGTTTCTAAGCTCAGCTGTCGTGTCGGCCCGTGCCGCCACCAGGGGTATAGTAGCGTGCACGGCGTTCATAGTCTTGTGCTTCCTGAAACCTATCACGCTTTGCGCAGCCCTGGGCATAGATGCGGCACTTTCGCGATAGTGCACGGCGCGCCGCCGCCGCGTGCTCGGGGTGTTCGTCGAAAAATCCCCGGTCCACCAGATCCTGCAGCGCTTGAATACGGAAGTACTCGATTGCGCCGTAGCGCTCGGAAAGTTGATCACCGTGCCCGGCACGCTTGACCGTGAGCTCCTCGTTCACATATGCCACGGAATACCGATGCACGAGACGCAGCCACAGCTCGTAGTCCTCGGCAATCTCCAGATCCTCCCGGAAGCCGTCGAGCTCTTGGAAGACGGCACGCTCGAGAACGACCGTAGATGGTCCAATGATGCACTTGTGCAAGGAGTCTGCAAAAACGTCCCCGCTCGTGCCGTGCTTCTGCCCCGCCTGGGAGACCACGCGGCCGTTTCGAAGCCAAGTCTCCCGGGTGTGGCTAAGAACCGGCGCTTCCGGTCGGGCGTGCTCTTGCAATTGCCGCGCCAGTTTGTGCGGACGCCACAGGTCGTCTGCATCCAGAAAGGCAATGTACCGTCCACGGGCGGCGGCAACGCCACGATTCCGTGCGCGACCCGGCGTACCGCCGTGGGTGAGCGTGACAAGGCGCAGCAGCTCCGGAGCTTGACGCCCGAGGTCGGCCAGATACTCCGCGGTGCCGTCATCTGAGCCGTCGTCCACTATCACGAGCTCCAGCACTGTGCTGGAAAGGGCGGATCCGATGGCTTCCATGAGCAAAGAACGACGGTTATAGGTTGGGATTACGACCGACACCTGACGAACGAGCTTTTCCAGAGCTTGCAGCATGGCTATCTTTCCATGGTCCGTTCGAGAGATCGGCGCAGTCCGCGAGCGCCGACGCCCGCGGGCGATGAGTATACGACGCGTTTCACAGGAGGTACAG
>CAYFQV010000083.1:2861-4253 GCA_964345195.1 uncultured Spirochaetaceae bacterium | reverse complement strand
ACGGCGGCGGGATGGTAAGCACGCTCTATTCGCGCTACATTCTAACTGTCGTGATCGGTATGCCGCAGCGCACACGTGACAATTTCGTACTCCGTCGGAAAGCGTTCCTTTGGGGACGCCGGCTCCTTCTCATTGGAGCGGCGGCCGCGTTCGGCGCGTGCGAACAACCCACGAGCTTCTTCACGGAGTACCGAGATATTAACCTCATCCGTGACGCCGGCGTCGACAACGAGGCATGGAAGGTGGTTGCGGATACCGCCGGCGGCGAGGAAGTGGACACCCTCGAAGACTACGTTCGTGTGACCCCAGTGGAGCCCGACGGAGCGGCCGGCGATACCGGAGATGATGGTGTCCTGCCGATTGGAAGCACGGATGAGGACATCCGACGGATCGAAATACTCAACCTCTTTCCCAACGGCGACTTTGATGATGACACGGTTATCACCAACTGGGTTTCATCCGACGGCGGAACCAACGCCGAGCGCTTGCTGGTAAGTGATCCGGATGCATCCGTCTACGTCATTGATGGAAACAGCCTTAACTACGATATAGAGGACCAGGAGGAGTGGATTCAGTATCCCCTCTCCGGCGAGAACGGGCTCACCGACGGCTTGGCGGGAGATCTTTATACCCTCCGATTCGACCTGAGGACCGATCGGGAGAACGTCTTTGGGTACTTCACTCAGGATTTACTCGACGAGTGGTCACTCCAGCGTGATTGGTTCACGACCACACTCTCGGGTAACGTTCAGGGTTACGTCTTCGGCGGGGAGGAGACCCAGCCGGATGCGGAGTTCAACCTGGCCCAGAAGGCAAGCGGCGTAGAACACTATTTGACTCTCGGCGCGCCGGAACCCGGCGCAAACGCCGACCTCATTCCGATTAGCGGTTCCCTGGATAACGTCCGCGTCGCTCGGTCTGATATTGCTCCGCGACTGCAACTCCTCGTTCCCGTGACCGGGAATGACTACGGGCCACTAGATCTGCCCTCCGGGATGTACCGCTTTTCCGTGTACCTGCGCACCGATCCTACCCACACCAACGACTTCGACGAGCCGAGCGACAACGTAGCGAATCGCTTTCCCGCCGAGCGGGTAACCCTCTCCATGGCGGTCCGCGAGACCGGCCGGAACCGGATAGTGGGGAGCTTTCATCAGGCGGTTGCCCAGCCTGGGTCGGAGGAAAGCTGGACGAGCTGGACGGAAGTGAGCGTCAGCGGCTTCCTCCAGACCAGTGACGCCGACTATAGCGACAACGCCCTCGAGGTGGAGCTAACAATCAGCCCTACGGACCTATCCTTTCCGTCCGGCGTGATTCCTGGAAGTGTGCTCGTCGCGCAACCCCGTCTCGAGCTTCTCTCGGAATAGCGCCACCGACTTATTTCACGACCAT
>CAYFQV010000083.1:0-2761 GCA_964345195.1 uncultured Spirochaetaceae bacterium | reverse complement strand
TTATTTCACGACCATCACCTTGCGGTACTCGTCAAAGTCCGGTCCGACGACTCGGATGAAGTACACACCCCGGGCGACCGTCCGACCGCGTTGATTCGTGCCGTCCCAGGCATAGCTGTACGAACCCGCGGCCTGTTGCCCTGAGTGGAACACCCGAACTACGTCCCCGTTCAGTGTGAACACGACAACCCGGACAACACCGCTTTCCGGCAGCTCGTACGTTAGATAGGCCTTCTCATTCGCCGTGGGATTGATGACGTTGTTGAGGATCGTGACACCGGAACGTTGATCAATAATGCCCCGCAGGGGAATCAAGTAGGGAACAAGAGTTCGCGGATCACTCGGCTCGCTCAAGCGCGTCGTGTAGAGATCGCCGAGTCTCAAAAGGAACTCAATGTCGGCACCCTCTTGGATCTCCTCGTCCTCGGGAATCTGAAACGTTCTGAGGCTACCGTCGCCGCTCGAGTCGAAGGGCAGTACAACCTCGGCATCTTCGTTTACCAGATCGTTGTAACCGGGAACGATACTCGGCAGCCAGAACGGCGTCGAACTCTCGTCGTAGTCGGTGTTCGGATTATCTCCGACCAGCGCGTCCGGAGCCGGATTCACGTCGTAGTAGAGACGAAGTGGCTGATTGACGTATTGATCCGCGTTAATGCGTGCCTGGAGGCGAATCTGACCGGGAACCAAGCCGGTGCCCGCACCGGAAAAGTTACGGATCGATGTAAAGTCCTCGCCGAAGTCCCTGTAGCTTCGCACCCGGTCGATCGCGGTGATCGGCTCCGCGACGCCAAGACCTATGTCCGAGATCGGAAACCGGATTGTCTCGATCATGGGGTTTTGGACACCGTCGAAGATCGCGTCCACATTCGCCGTAATTCGTCCGTCCACCACCTGGTTGGCGCTAATGTCGTCACTGAGGTAGAAGAACGCGTCGGTCACGCTCGTCGCCAAGGGATCGGGCAGCTCGGCGCTGGTTAGCGGCTCAATACGATCGATCTCCAGCGGGAGCGGATTGCCGTCGACATCCACCAGGTCGAAGAGGCTGTTGGGGTCAACCTCGTCGATCGCTACGTCGCGCAACTGTGAGGCGAACACCGGCTCCGAGAAACGCACGTAGAGCTTGTTTGTGCCCACCCGAATGAGGGAGAGGGCAATTCGCGGCGGCACACGCTCGACCGCCGCAACGTTGCGCCGCGTGGACGGCAAAAGATTGCCGGCAAGATCCGTTAGATAGCCCGCGGCTGTGTCCTCAGACTCGACGCCGGAGTCGTAGGCAACGTGAACATCCGTGAGGTTCGTCCAGAAGTGATCCGGATCGTCCGGGTTAACCGTGACGGAAAGATAGGGATCGTTCGGGCGATTCACGTTTTCCGGGATCTCGGTGTTGCTGAAGAGGAAATTGAAGGTATTAGAGACAACGTCCGTGGAAGGTCCGTTCACCGGGTCCAAGGCAATATCGTTTACGAAGAATCCCTTGTGCTCGGGGACGGCGGAATCCTCCGCCGTGTCCGGATAATCGAAGCTCGCATCGCGAATACCGTGGCGCTCGGAATCATCCACATGGCTCGCATCCGACTCCGGATCCCAGGGTCCGTCCTCGCTCACGAAGTTATCCTGGAAGTAGAACTCCACACGGTTGATCTGATTCTCCGCGTTTACCGTCGTCACGATCTCGTAAGAGAACTCGGCACCGGTCGGTTCCAAGGTGGAGAAACCCGGCGCCTCGGTATCCCAGCCGGAAGTCGTTGTGCTCGTTGGGTCCGGCCAGGAGGTGTCCACCGCCGCGATCTGGGGGCGGATCTTCTCTACGAAATTGTCGTTGTAGGAGTCTTGACTGGGCGTCGTATCCGTGGGCTCGATCGGATTTCCCCCCGCGTCGGTGAGATGTGGATTAGCCGGGACCGTCACCTCTTCACCGACCGGATCCGAGATGTTGAACGGGTAATTCTCCGGCCTGCCAATGTTGTCAGCCGTGGGAACCGGACTTGTGGGACCAAAGGAGTGTCCCCACATGTAGCCGGGCCACAGTCGATCGCCGTCGACCAACTCGCTCCAGCCGGCAACGTAGATCGTCAAGCCGTGCTCTCCGTAGGGGTTCTCCCCGGCCGTACGGAAGAGGGAGTTGGTCGGGGTCGTGCCGTCCCGGCTGCCGCTCAAGAAACTCCCGGTGTAATCGAAGAAGCCGACCACGTCCACCGTGCCGAGGTTCTCCGTCGATCCACTCGGCGGCGAGCTCGCTTCCGACTCCAGCATGTGCCCGCCGTATTCATCCGGGCCGGCAAAGCTCGCCTCGGCGCGAGCGTTCGCCGCGCCGAGATCCGTTACATCAGTTGCGCCGCCGCCGGTGAGCCCGCCTATGTCGACCGGTTCCGAGTAGCGAAGCCGGAAGAAGTTGTGTCCGTCGTAAGGCTCCTTCGCAGTGTCGGAAGCAGCCCGGTCGTGGAGTGCCCGGCCTGCTTCCACCTCCACGAGAACGGGACGGGCCTCGTCGGTCGTGCCGTTGTAGACCGGGAAGCCGTTCTTCGTATAGTTCCGTACCGGGTTGAAGCTCTCGGCGTCAACCAGTGTTCCCTTCAAAATGGATACATCCGGCACGGCGTCTATCCCGTCCGCCGCGCCGCCGCCGGAACGGTCGGTACTGTCCGCATCTCCCGCGGATGCCCCCGTTGCATCCGTGCGCCACGTCGTAGCACCCGCGGCTCGAACGTAGAAGGTGCTCAGGTCACCCGCACCGTCGGTCGTGGTGAAGTTGAACGGT
>CAYFQV010000082.1:0-13652 GCA_964345195.1 uncultured Spirochaetaceae bacterium | reverse complement strand
CGATACGTTGAGATTTCAGAGTATTGCCACACCCATAATCAGCCGGTATTCATCACCCGGAACGGCTCCGGGGATCTCGCGGTAATGAGTATCGAGCTCTACGACCAACTCACAAGTCGCCAAGAGTTGCACGCGGCGGTAGACGCGGGGATTGATGATGAACTCGCCGGTCGTACCGTTGCAAAGGATGAGGCTTTTCAGCGAGTACGGGGACAGTTATCGGGGTGATGTACACGGTCGTTCTCACCCGGACGGCAGAAACCGATCTCGGAGAGACCGTAGACTACATCTCGCGCATCCTCGACAATCGTCCTGCAGCCGAGAGTCTTCTGAACCAAATTGAACAGCGAATCGACGGGTTATCGGATTACCCGGAAGCACACCCCTTGGTGGCCGATACTCACCTTCGGGAGCGGGGAGTCCGGGTGTTTACCGTAGGCAACTATGTAGGTCTATACCGGGTTCGTACGGACGAACAAAAGGTGGTTCTTCTGCGATTCCTCCATGGTCGGAAAGATTAGTCACCGCGATCTTTCTTCGCTCGGGGTGTTCGCGCGCTCTGTGCGGCTTCGAGCTCGGCCTCCAAAAAAAAGGAGCACGTACCCCTATGGGATGACGTGCTCTTCATGAAAAGGGTAGGGCTCGAACGTGCGGCCTACGGTCGGGTGCACAGAAGATGTCGCGAAGGCGATCGGCGATCTCCTGTTTGCGCTTCTGCGGCACCTTGGCGATGACGTTGCGTGAGACTTGGACCTGACAGCGCTGGATCTTTGCCTGCCGGAACTCCTCGGCAAACACGTGCTCCAGCCCCGAGAGTCCGTCCATGTTGCCGAGCTTAATGCCTTCGGGATTCAACCGACGAGCATGGGGATCTCCCGGTACTTCACATCCAAGCGGCTGAGATCCCGCACACGCCACGCTTCCACCGTTTCTGCGAGCTCACCGGTAACCGAGGAGCCCTGTGAGGGCGAGATGGCGGTGCCGAGAACCACCTTCGCCCTCCTCGGCGTCCTCGCGCTCGTAGCGCCCTCGCCCGAGGAACTGACTGAGTTCAGCCTTCACGAGTTCCGTTACCGCTCGTTCAGCTTGCCGCTTTATGTCAATCTGCAGCATCTCGAACATCTGCTCCAGTTCCTCCATCACCTGCTTGAACAGGTTCTTCACCTGCGGTACCGCGGTCTCGTCTTTCAGGGTGCGTACCTCCATCAAAGGGTTTACGTTTGTCTAACCCCGGAGTGTAGGCGCCGCTTTTTTCGTCTTCAACCAGCGTTAAGACAAGAAATTTTAGACTACCCTCGATGTTGTAGGCGCCGACGACGTTGCTGAACTGGTTCGTCACCTTGACGCAGGTGAGCGTATCGGAATTGTCGAGCGTGATTCCTTTAGGCCGAAGCCGCCTACACCACGAAAGAAATAGCGAGATTTTCGTGATAATAATAATTCTCAAGAAAACTTGCGGACTGTAAACCGTTGCATTACTATTTGTCGCAGACGGAGTAAAAAAGTGGAAAACCGCTCCTACAGACTTCTTCTCGTTGAAGATGACGCACTCATCGCGATGAATGAGAAGATGCAGCTGCAAAAGATCGGCTACTCAGTTGATCACGTTCTCACCGGTGAAGCAGCGGTAACAGTTGCTCTCAATTCCGACTCTCGGCCGGACCTTGTTCTTATGGATATTGACCTTGGAAAAGGTATCGACGGCACCCAGGCAGCGGAACAGATTCTCAATGAGAGAGATATGCCGGTTGTTTTTCTTTCGTCTCACACCGAGCCGGAGGTCGTCGAGAAGACCGAGGAAATTACCTCCTACGGGTACGTCGTGAAGAATTCCGGGATCACCGTGCTCGACGCCTCGATCAAGATGGCATTGCGGTTGCATTCAGCCTACGCGTCGGCCGAACGCGAAAAGAGAAACCTAGAACAGGTGTTTGAAACTAACCCTCTGGGCATGATGCTCATAGACCAGAACTACGAAGTGGTGCGTGTCAATGGCGTGGCAGAAGAGATTACCGGCAAGACGTTCACCGCTGATGCCACGGTTCGGTGCGGTGATTTTCTGGGCTGTCTGAACCGTCTTTTGCATCCTCAGGTGTGTGGGCATACCGCTGAATGTGCGGATTGTTCCCTCTTCTCCCATGTAAAGTTGACATTGGCGGAGCGAACACCGACTGGCGTACAAGAGAGGCTGTTTCGAGTTGATCGACAGGGTAGAGGCAACGGTTCAAGCGCTGAAGAAACGAGAATGCTTCGTTACAGCGTGTCACCAATCTCACTCAATGGAGACCCGGCGGCCGTCGTTGCCCTTGAGGATACTACAGAAAAGCGCAAAGCGGATTCTCACGTCCGGAAGTTTGCTCGCCTTGTAGAGAGCGGGAACGTTGTGATCGCAACAACGGATCCACAACGCAGGACCACCTGGGTAAACCAAGCATTTGAAGACCTGACCGGATACTCGCTTGCAGAGCTTGAAGGTCAGAACCTTGGCGCGGTTCTCCAAGGCTCTTATCCGGACCAGGAGCTCAAGATACGCATGACCAAGGCATTCGACAACGCCGAGTCGTTTGAGACGGAGATTCTCAACTTTCGCAAGGACGGGGCGCCATATTGGTTGCATATGGACGTGCAACCCCTCTTTCAAGTTGATGGAAACTTAGAGGGCTTTATCTCGATTCAGCGAGACATCTCTGCGGAAAAACGATACCGACTGGGTCTCGAGGATCGCGATCGACGGTTGTGGTCGGTGCTTGAGGAGATCGATACGCCGTTCACGGTTCTTGATAGCGTCGGGCGTACGGTATTCGTAAACGACGCGTTTGCCCGTGATGTAGGCTATAGCGTACTTCACATAGTGCAACTGACGGCGCAGGACATCATGCTCCTCATTCATGAGGATGACCGTAGCAAGATCGATGAAGCGTTGCGTGACGTGGTCTCCGCACATCATGGGCGTACATCGTATCGATACCGAGTTAAACGCGCCACCGGTGAGTACGTGTGGCGGGAAGACGATGTGAGGATCTTTTATGACGACAATGGTGAGGTGGATCAGTTTTGGATCACCAGACAGTCGACTGCTGCCAACAACCGTTTCGTATAATAGGTAAAACAAGGAAGTGACATGGGATTTAAATCACTCTTGGTATTATTACTCTTGATCAGCTGGGTCGCTGCGCCTCTTTTCGCCCAGAGCGCTCCTGCTGCGGCGTTACGAGTTGTCGGTTCTACAACGATTCAGCCCGTAATTGAGGAGATCGGCCTGGATTACTACGAGTCAACCGGGGTCACCATTGAGCTTCTCGGAGGTGGTAGTAGAGAAGGAGTTGAAGCACTGCGGGCTGGGGAGGCGGACATCGGTATGGCGAGCCGGTCACTGAACTCCGAAGAGCGGTATGTGTTTTCACATGTGACGATAGGGTATGACGGCTTGGCGATTATCGTTAACCAAGAAAACCCAGTAGGAGATATTACAACCGCCGAGCTTCGTGAGATATATACCGGACAGGTGCGATTCTGGGATGATTCGCCGGAATGGGCAGCCGAGATCATTCTTGTGTCCAAGCAGGTTGGGCGGGGAACCCTGGCGGTATTTGAGCAGTACACCGGCTTGATCCATCTGGGGGGGAGATCCTCCGCGGGTGCGGGCGATCTGGGATTCATCTCGGCCGATGCGTGGGAGGCGGGCTCTAACCTGGATTCTATCCTCTGGGTGGGAGGACTACCGGGGGCGATAGGTTTCGTCTCAATCGGTGCTGCTGACCAGTTTATCGCCATGGGACACCCGATAAAAAAACTGACTCTTGATGGCGTACCCGCAAACAGGGAGTCAATCCAGTCAGGTGCCTACCCGATAGTCCGGGAGCTCAACATCATCTACCACGATGATGACGAGTCTACAATGGATTTCATTCGATACATTGCTTCCGAATCTACTCGTGCGGCAATCATGGCGTGCGGCTTCGTCCCTGCGGAGATTCGATGAAGCTCCCAAAGTCCTATCACACACTTTGGGTACCGTTTCTCTTGGTGGCACTGACCAGCGTGGCGGCGATTAGCTTTCTCACCACGCGGCAGGCACAGCGGTTTGCGGAACACGATGCGTTGCACATGCGCTCCCGGTTAATTGCGCTGAGCGTTGAGCGCGTGGTCGCCGACATGATGCAGGGGATCGTCACTGGGAACGATACGGACCTGGTTAGAGCTGCCTCGCTTTCAACTACGCTCTTTGAGTCCATGGATGGGATGGAAGATCGCTTCTGCGCCTCCAATGCTGCGTTGGATTGTGACGATCCCCGGGAGCTATCCGGTGCGTACCGGGATCTTTACCGTTACCTTGTAGAGGCCGTGGCGTTTTCCCGGGAGAACCGCCTCGACGAAGCTGTCCGCGCCATGACCCGCGTCAGGGCCTCTCAGGAAAAGATGCAGCGCGAGCTAAACGCGATGGTTGCCGCTATTGCCGAGATTGAAGCTGCCGGCAGGACACAGACCAACGCATTGATTGGTCTCACCGGGCTTCTGCTGGTGGCGGTGGCGTTACTCAACGCTCTGCTCATTATTCCTGCACTGGTCATCCGGCCGATGAACCGTGTTACGGAGAAGGCGGAGGCGGCGGCCAGAGCGAAAAGTGAATTTCTCGCCAATATGAGCCACGAGATCCGCACGCCCATGAACGCGGTAATTGGCATGACCGGCCTCCTGTTGGATTCCGACCTGTCGTCAACACAGCGCCATTATACCGAAATCGTTCGTAACAGCGGCGAGGCTTTGTTGGCGCTGATTAACGACATTCTGGACTACTCCAAGATCGAAGCGGGGCGGATGAATCTGGAGATCGTCGACTTTGATTTGGAGAGCACCGTCGATGACCTTGCCACTACTCTCGCGCTTCGGGCGGAAGAGAAGGGGGTGGAACTTCTCTACAGTGTAGATCCGATGATTCCGCGTCTGCTGCGGGGCGATCCAGGCCGTCTGAGACAGGTGATCACTAACCTCGTGGGGAATGCGATCAAATTCACTGTGGAAGGGGAGGTAGTCATCCGATTTACCCTCGATGATGAAGCTTCGAATGCCGCAGACTCAAGCGTTTCGGAAACAAAAGGCTCGGTTCGGCTGAGATGTACCGTTCGTGATACCGGTATCGGTATCCCTGCTGATAAGCAAGAGCTGCTGTTCGATTCATTTACTCAGGTTGATACCTCTACAACGCGTCGGTACGGCGGGACCGGTCTTGGGCTTGCAATTTCGCGACAGCTAGTTGAGCTTATGGGCGGTACGATCGGCGTTGAGAGTGAGGAGGGGAACGGGGCCGAGTTCTGGTTTACGGTGGAGCTTGCCCTACAGGAATCGTCTGGAACGGTGGAGACACCGGCACCCGTGGATATTCGGGATGTCCGAGTGCTCATCGTTGACGACAACGCAACGAATCGTGAGATCCTCGGGACAACCCTCTTTTCCTGGCAGATGCGGTCTGCTGAAGCCGAAAGCGGAGCGGATGCACTTGAACAAATGAGACGCGCCTGCGAGGAGGGGGAGCCATTTCGCCTTGCCATCATTGATATGCAGATGCCGGGAATGGACGGAGAAGCGCTTGGACGGGCAATCAAAGAGGATAAGAGTCTTGCCGGAACAGCGATGATCATGCTCACCTCTCTCGGCGCCTGGAGCAACACGCACCGCCTCGCGGAAATCGGTTTTGCCGGGTACCTGCACAAGCCCACGCACAGTCGTGAGCTTCATGACGCCATCACCCGAGCGCTTGCCGGAGGTGCCGACCGTGAACATCTTCTTCCCCATCGCCCCGAGTCGCACACTTCTGCCGCTGCTGACACCGGACAGCTGGCGGGGTCTATGGCTACGCACAATGCGCGGGTCCTTGTTGCTGAAGACAACGTTACCAATCAATTGGTCGCACTCGGGATTCTCAAGAAATTAGGTGTTCACGGCGACGCTGTTGCTGACGGTAATGAAGCACTCAAGGCACTGGAAACGATTCCATACGGTCTTGTTCTCATGGATGTACAAATGCCGGAGATGGACGGCCTGGAGGCGACTCGCATCATACGATCGGGAGTTGGAGTTTGCAATCCGGACATCCCGATTGTTGCAATGACCGGTCACGCGATGCCGGAGGATCGGGAACGCTGTTTTGCCGCAGGCATGAACGACTACCTGTCCAAGCCGGTTCAGTTCAAAGAGTTCACCCGAGTGCTGGATACATGGCTACCGGCTGCCCCCTCGTTTGAAAGCCGTCCACCGACCGATTCCGATACTGCTCATGATCCTGACAATTCGCAAACTGTGTGGGATCGTCCGGCAATGATGGAGCGCATGATGGACGATGAAGATCTAGCGCGGGAAATCCTGCAGGCATTTATCGAGGATGCAATGGGCTTCCGTGATCCGTTCGATGCTGCTCTCGACGCGGGCGATCTGCGGGCGCTTGAACGACTTGCCCACTCAACCAAGGGAGCGTCGGGAACATTCTGCGCGGTGGAGCTTCAGTCACTTGCCGCACGGGTGGAGACAACGGCAAAACAAGGTAATTTGGAAGAACTGCGGCAGCTTCAAAAGCCGTGGCACGCAGCCGTCGAGCGTCTGGTGACTGTAATCCAGCAGGACCGCCTCATTCGAGAGCCGGACGCAGAACGATGAAAGAGGTATTCCGCCCGCGACACATCCATTCGACACATTCCCACAGGCAGGATGCCCAGGCCATGACGTATCTCCCTCGGGGAAATGCACGGTCTTGTGTCAGACGGTGTTACCCGGCTGGTCACCGGCGTGTGATATCTGGCGTTACAAAGGCGTGACGAGCTACAGTTCTGTTTTCTCAGGCTGCCAGTGGCCGGAGGGTTCAGGTGGAATGGACGGGCACATCACCGATCTCCGCCATCTTGCTGTTTAGACGCTGAGTCATCTCCCGGACGGTTTCCGCGTAATCCGGATCGTCGTAGCGATTCACGAGCTCATGCCTGTCGAGTTGCAGGTCGAAAAACTCCCATTCCGGCTGGTCGGTACCGGGATTGGCTCCGGGTTCTCCGCAGTCCTGGTTGTACCAGTAGATGAGTTTGTATCGATGCGTTCGTATGCCGTAGTGCGCGTAGGCGTTGTGCACGTCGTCCTGGTTCATCCAGTAGCGATGATACACCTCCCCCGGCCACTCTTCCGGTGTCTTTCCCCTAAGCAGCGGTAGTAGCGACTTTCCCTGCATGTAGCTGGGAATCGGAGCTCCGGCCAGGTCCAGGAAGGTTGGGGCGAAGTCGACGTTGCAGATCATATCAGTGTTGACCCGCGGTCCCGCGGTATTCCGGCCTATGGTATCGTCCGTCAGCCCGGGGGCACGAACCAGAAAGGGCATGCGGAGACTCTCCTCATAGATGAAGCGCTTGTCGAACCAGCCGTGCTCGCCCAGGAAGAATCCCTGGTCCGAGGTGTAGATCACGACTGTGTTGTTCTCCAGTCCGCTTGTGTGAAGATAGTCCAGGAGGCGCCCAACGTTTTCATCAATACTGTGGACGGTCTGTAAGTACTTGCGAATGTATCGTTCGTACTTGAATAGCTTTAGCTCGGCTTGAGAAGAAAAGTGGAACTCTTCGCCTGTGTTGCGATCTCGCAGTCGAAGTACACGCAACTCTTCGCCGGCGGGGAAGGGGACCTTTCTATGTTCTCCTCCCAGCAGGCGCTCGCCGGGATCGTCGGGGAGCTGCAAGAGATCGAGGTCGTCGTAGGTCATGTCTTCGGCAATGCGCATCTTGGCAGCCTCTGCGGCCCGGGCGCGATTCGAGTAGTCATCGTGGAAGCTTTCCGGAGCCGGCGGCCTCTCCAGGTACATGTCTCGGTGTTGCGTTTTCGGGTCCCAGGGACGGTGAGGCGCTTTATGATGACACATCAGGAAGAAGGGCTTCTCCTGATCCCGACCCTCGAGAAAAGAGATGCATTCGTCGGTAATGAGATCCGTCACGTAGCCGTGCTCTTGGACGACTCCCTTCGGGGTGTGGAAGACGGGGTCATAGTAGTCTCCCTGTCCTGGCAGAACCTTCCAGAAGTCAAAGCCCGTTGGTTCATGGGCTTTCCCTTCACCCAAATGCCATTTGCCAACCATGCCTGTCTGGTAGCCGGCTACCTTCAGGTGCTTTGCTACATTGGGCAGACGATTGTCAATGTGCGTGTCCAGGGTTGTGACGCGGTTCACATGGTTGTAGGTGCCCGTCAGAATCGCAGCTCGGCTCGGGGTGCAGATTGAATTGGTGACGTAACAGTTGTCGAAGCGTACTCCGCCCGGTTCGGATGCTATTCTGTCCAGGTTGGGGGTGTCGTTGATGTGGGATCCGTAGGCCGAGATCGCCTGGGCGGCGTGGTCGTCGGACATGATGAAAATAATGTTCGGTCGCGTGGATGCCACAGGGGTTACTCCTTTTCGGTAAGGCGATGGCGAGCGTTGTCGAGGGCCTGCACGACGGTGGATACGTGTTCCGCCCTACTGTTCTGAGGGATTGCCGGTTCCGCAACTGACAGAAGATAGCGGTACACGCCCTCGGTGGATCGCACAACCGTCACGAAACGGCGTACTCCGTTACTGTTGCCCTCGTAATCGTACTCGATCCCGTTCGGATCAACGGACTGTATCAGATCCAAAGCCTGTTCTGTCGTCAGTTCCCGCTTGTCAGGTCCGATGTGGAAGAAGCCGGGAACCATCTTCCGTCGGACCGTCTCGATTCCTGTCTCTCGCAGATAGAGCCTTGCGGGTGCATCGAGTTCGTAGAGGGTGCGCGTCGTCCCGCCCCGGGCGATTACCCGCATGGAGCCTCTGGAGCAGTCTCGCTTCTCAAACCAGTAGAGGTTCGGAATGGGGCCGGTGAGGACCTCCGTGCTCTGGCCTACCTCTTCGGCCAACTCCGCCAGGATCGAGTCCATGACGGCCATGTGCTCCGCCGAGACCGATAGGCGACGGGAGAAGAACAGGTTGCTCTGGTAGCGCTGCCCCAGGTTTGCGAGATAGCCGTCCTGAACAAGAGTGCGAAGCAGGCGCAGCAAGGTCGCCTTCGGGATCCCGGTGACCTGGGTACACTCTTGCAGCGTGAAGGGCGTGTCTTCCCGGCTGTTCGCGAACTCCAGTACGCGAAGAACCCGAGAAGTGGGCTCGGAGGCACTCTTGATCTCCTGTACTTCGTTCACAGAATCGCTATCCATGGGGTCTCACTCCGTTTTCAGAACTTTACCGCGCCTGAGGTCAAGCCCGCGACAATGCGTTTCTGGAAGAAAACGATCGCCACGACAATGGGGATGACCGCAACGATAACCGCTGCGGATATCGTCCCCCAGGGAAACTCGTACTCTCCCGGGAACAGCGCAATGCCTACGGGAATTGTTCTCATCATTGGACGGGAGATCATTACGAGCGCAATTATAAAATCGTTCCAGGCAATGATAAACGAGAGCAGGGCTGTCGTGACCATGCCGGGTGCAGCCAGGGGCACCATAATGCGCCAGAGCGCACCCAGGCGGTTGCAGCCGTCAATGATCGCCGCGTTCTCCAGGTCTCGGGGGACCTGGCCGAAGAAGGCGATCATTGTCATGGTACTCAGGGGAAGTGCCAGACTGCTATATACCAGAACCATTCCTGCGTAGGAGTTTAGCAATCCCAGAGTTCGCATCGTAGCGAACAGGGGGATCAGCCGGGCAAGAACGGGCAACATGCCGCTCGCGAGAATGAACACCAAAACGAAATTTCTGCCTCGGAACTTCAGTCGTGTGAGCGGGTACGCGCCAAAGACTGCCAGGGTGACCGTGAGGACGGTACTCCAGGCAGCGACCCAAAGGCTGTTCAGAAAGAAGCGTCCGAAGGGATGCAGAGTGAATACATCGATGTAGTGCTGCGCAGTCGGCGGGTTCGGCAGGTATCGAATCGGCGAGTCGTAGAGCTGGGAGGGAATCTTCACCGATGAGAGGGCGACCCATATCACCGGGAAGAAAGAGATCATACAGACAGCGACAACGAGTAGGATGAAAGCGATTCGACCGGTGCGCCGTTTCTGCAGTCTGTTCATGATTCACTCCCTCCCTCGAACGTAGAAGCTGTACAAGTAGATCGCGCTGATAGTGATGGAGATGAGGAACATGACGATGGATAACGTGGAGCCGTAGCCGAAACTGAGTTCGCGGAAGTTGACTTGATAGGCGTACATGGCCAGGCTCCGCGTCGAATCTCCCGGCCCCCCGCCGGTCAGAACGTAGATGAGATCAAAGACTCGTACAGCGTCGTTCGTGCGGAAAATCAGTGCGACTATCAGTGCCGGCTTCACTGATGGAAACGTGATGTGCCAGAACTGACGCCATCCATTTGCGCCGTCCATGGCGGCAGACTCGTAGAGAGAGTCCGGGATACCCTGAAGGCCGGCCAGAATGAGTAGCCCCATGAAGGAACTCACCTTCCACACCGCAGTCGTTGCCACGGCCGCGAAGGCGGTCGTCCCGTTGCCCAGCCAGGCCAGGCCCTGTTCGAGCAGGCCCACCTGCACAAGCACGTCGTTTACGACTCCGTACTCGGAGTTGAACATCCACCGCCAGACCATTGCGTTGATCGCCGTGGGCAGGGCCCATGGCAGAAGGATCGCCGCGCGGATGATCCCCCGCCCCGCCTTTGCCGCGTGGGCGATCAAAGCGATGATGAATCCGAATACCGTCTGCAAGCTTACGGTGACCAGAACGAAGAGACCGGTTATTCCCAGGCTCTGCCAGAAGTCCTCCGAACCGAGTAATCGTAGGTAGTTCTGCAACCCAATGAAGGTACCGAGCTCCTGAGGTCTTCGGTAGTCGATGAACTGAGTGCTCATGACAAGGGCAGAGATCAGAGGATAGATCGTCAGCACAGCCAGTACAAGAAGTACCGGTGTCAACACGACATAGGCGAAGCGTGTCTCATCCCAGAACCAC
This sequence comes from uncultured Spirochaetaceae bacterium, assembly GCA_964345195.1. Taxonomy (GTDB): domain Bacteria; phylum Spirochaetota; class Spirochaetia; order DSM-27196; family PWMO01; genus CAYFQV01. The sequence continues at coordinate 2,720 of CAYFQV010000082.1, read as the reverse complement.
TTGCTCAGTCGTTCCGACCTGCTATCGGACATCTTTCTACTCCTCGGTACGCACTTCGAGGCTACGGCCCCCGGCGCGTGCGCTCGGCCGAGGGCCGCAACCAGAATACTCAGTATCTATTGCTCGAACACACTCGTGACGTTGTTGATCATGTCCTCTACAGCACGATCCACCGGTTTAACCTCGGTTACGGCACCGTTCAGTTCCGGCTGCATTTGCCCGGAGACTTCGGTGTAGTACTCTGTCACCGGCCGTGGGAAGGTCCGCTCGAGGATCGAGAGTATTTCACCATAGAGCGGATTGAGGGAACGGAAATCCTCATCCTCGTACAGTGAGGCAAGGACCGGAAGTTGACTTCCCTGTTCGGCGAGAATCATCTGCGCCTCTTCACTGACCGTCCACTCAATGAAATCGATCGCCTCCTCTTTATTGTCGGAGTAGGCGTTCACGGTCAACTGCCACCCGCCGAGGTTGGACGTCTTCGCCCCGCCGTTTCCCTCGAAATGGGGAATCGGCGCAATACCGACGTTCCCCGCAACTTCGGACTCTTCCTCGTTCTGTAAGGAACCCCAGGCAAAGGGCCAGTTGCGCATGAAGATCGCGTTCCCCTTCTGGAAGGTAATCCTGTTGTCGTTGGGATTCGCCGTGGTCACGGAGATGGGGGCCACTTCGTACTCGTAGATCATGTCGTACATGAACTGCAGGGCCATCCGCGTCTCTTCCCGGTAGTCTGGAAAGACGTAGTTGCCGTTTTCGTCGAGAACGTGTCCTCCCGCTCCCTTCAGGAACTCGAGGAAGTTGATGGTTATCCCTTCGATCTGCGCCGCCTGAAACACGAAGCCGCCGAGATTCTCGTTTTCTTCCTCGTCGAGGATCGTCTGAGCCTGTTCAACCAGCTCGGCCCAGGTTTCCGGAACATCGAATCCATACTTCTCCAGAAGGTCGGTCCGATAGTACATGAGGCCGGTGTCCGTGAAGAGGGGAAGACCGTGCAGCTTACCCTTGTAACGGTTGGCATTCACCGGGCCTTCGAGCAGGCTCGAGACGGTTGCCGACGGAATCTCACCTTCCAGATTCTCGATCCAGCCGGCGGCTGCGAACTGTGGCACCCAGATGATATCGGTCTCGATCACATCAATGGAACCATCCTGGGACGCGAAGGTCGTTACGTAGCGATCATACTGCTCGTTTGGTGTCGAGGGCAGTTCGAGGGGTTCCACTGTGACCCCTGGGGTGATCTCGCTGTAGCGCTCCGCAAGGCTCCGGATCGCTCCACCCGGATCTAGACCGTACGAAAACGTAATGGTCACGTCCTCCTGTTCTTCAGCTCCCTCCTGGTCTCCGGCGGCGAAGACCGTCGACAACGGCAGCACCATAAGAGCAGCGAACAACACCGCACTTACAAAGGTCTTGCGTACCATACTCCCTCCTTCGGAGTGCCATTTCATATATGAAATGGCAGATTTCAATAATGGTATTCTGAGGGGAGATTCCCGAGGAGTCAAGAGAAAACTGCGCTCTCGAAACGACCCCTCCTCGTCGGGTCGAAGAGGGTGTATCATTTCAGGCGTGAGCCCTCGAGGTCCTTCCAGCCCTCACGCCGATCTGTACGCCCTCTCCGGGGAGGCCTGCCAATAGTAGGAAGAGTGATCTCGGGTCACAATCGCAAAACGGCCGATCAGTGGTGAGATTTCGCGAAACAAGGCAACAATCGCGTTTTGCAGACTTATCGCCTGCCGGTAGGCGGCCGCTGCAGGGAGCCTGCAGGTCTAAAGGAAAAGAAAGAGCCGTTTTGGCATGTTTTAAGTTGGAAAACAGGCACACGTCTCCCGAGGAGCCTGGCGGAGGAAGTTCTCATTAGAGGCGATCACGATCGAAACCTGGTGGCGATCTGCCGATTTTGGGAAGATGGCGCATGATACGCTTGATTTCGTCGGCATCCTACGACCATTCAGTCCTGATCGTCCTAAATGCATATTGCGACACCGACGCCCACCGGAGGCTGTCTGCCGTGTCGTTCGGCCCGAATGGGTGAACCGCCGAGAAGTGCCTGATACTCAGCCTTGCATTCACGAGACTCGTTGTTTCACACGTAACCAGACCCGATCAACAAACGTTCGACAGCCGGGTCGAGTAGCGGACGGAAGCGAGATAGGGAAACCGCCGCACCCCCACTCACGCAGTGTACACTCGCCGATAAAAGCACGACGGCAAGTGTCTAAACAGGATCTCACCTGCGGCTTCTGGCTGTTGGTTCTCAACATGCATCGCTGTCTGCGAGGAGCGCGACTTTAGAGTGGCCCATCTCGAAACTGATTCAAGGTCCGTCATATTCCTGAGAAGACCCGCTCCCACCGGCAGGTCGCCGTTCACTGCGGCGAGCGCGGTTCCTACGGCTACCGCGCCTGTTGTGCTGTAGTCGGAACGCAAGCGAACAGTCCGCCATCGCTGAGGGTCTTCCGTCGCTGATATCGCGCCGGCACTCACCGTCACGGCTTCTTCGTCCGAACGCGAGGCGTGCCCCTTACGTCTTGCGGTCTGGTCGCGTAGCGTACGGTAGAGACCCGGCAGCACTGTTACCGGCGAGCGTAAACTTTCCAAAGGGAGGTGCGGACGAAATCTTGGACTACTTTCAGGAGGTAGTCCGTGTATACGTATGACGAGAGGACGAGAGCGGTCAGGCTCTACATTCAGTATGACCGCTCGTCGGCGGCAGCGAT
>CAYFQV010000081.1:0-13754 GCA_964345195.1 uncultured Spirochaetaceae bacterium | reverse complement strand
TGACGTCACGGTAGGTATCCAGGGATAGATCGAACTGACAGGCGTTGAGGTCAATCCTTACCTCGATCCGCTTGTCGCCCGTGAGGGAAAGATCCCGGATCCATCCGGCACCGGCGCGCCCGTCAATCTCTACATAGACGTCATACACACCCTCCTGAATGTGACCGCCGCTGTCCCACGTAAACTCCATGGGGACTTCCTCACCGCTGTCGGACAGCACAAACTGTTGAGGATAGACCGGCCCGGCGTCTTGTCCGTCCGTCCAGACACACTCGAACCCGGCCATTGCTCTGTTCGCACCGACGTCGTGGGCAACCGTGCGCTCAACGCGGACCTCTGCGTTCGACCAGGCCTCGGCAAGCTCGATCGTCGCCGAGCCGGCGCTTCTGCCCGCTTGTGAGCCTGCGTCTTGAGGGGAAGGCGTGCCGGCGCATGAGGATAGGACACACGCCTGCAGGATAATGATTGCACCCGCAAGTCCGGTAACGAGATTCCTGCCGCTAAAGAGACCCTTGCTAATCCTGAGTACCTGCATAATAAACCTCTTTCCTGAAATGAATTATCCTAATAACACTCTACTACGGGTTTCCGCAGAGTGGAAGGAAAGGCTTGTCGGCTGCGAGGGTGGGGCTGCGTGGCTTACGGTGGTCCGCACGGACCATGAGGCGCTACTCCGCTTGCAGCATGTTCCGGGCGTCGGCCGGGCTACTTGTCCGTACGTTGCTGTTTCGGTACGTCGGCGTTCAGTGTCGCATCAGATCCCAAACCAGTAGCGCTTTCCGTGAACATCCATGTGAATATCCATAACGCGGGGCCAGCGTTTGGGCATGAGCCCCCGCTCCCAGTCGCGCAGTAGGGATTCGAGTCGGCGAACCAGCTCGGGACGCTCGGGCGCGTAGTTGCTTGTCTCCCCGGGGTCCCGAGCGATGTTGTACAAGCGGGTCATGTTGTGTCGACGATCGATTTGAAGCTTCCAGTCGCCACGGCGCACCGCGACGTTGTATCCACTCCGCCAGAACAGCGTCCGCTCGGTCGAGCGGGGTGGCTCGCCGTTCAGCGACGCCATGAGGTTTACCCCGTCCACGGGGGCGGGCAAGGGGTTCTCCGTCTGGCTGAGTGAAACCTGAGCCTCCCCGGCGTCGGGACGAGGTCTGGTCGCCGCCTCGAAGGTCGGGAACAAATCGAGCAGTGAGACCGGCTGATCGTAGCTAGTGCCCGGAGAAACCCGGCCCGGGAAACGCATGACCATGGGCACCACCAAGCCGCCGCGGAAGTTCGAGAACTTGCCTCCGGCCAAATCACCGTTGTCGGAAATGTCCATGTAGGTCACCCCGCCGTTGTCGCTTGTGAAGACTACCACGGTATTGTCCGCTACGCCGCCGGCAGATAGGGCGGTGAGTACCCGACCGACCGCGTCATCGAGCGCGGTGATCATGGCGTAGTAGGCGCGGTGCGCGTCGTTTTGCACCTCTTCATACCGGTTCCAGTGCCGCCGCGGCGCCTGCAGCGGCGTGTGGGGAGCGCTGAACGGGAGGTAGAGGAAAAAGGGGTTACGCGGCGTGCTCGTGTTCACAGCGCCGGACGAAGCGCTGCTGTTCTCCATAATGAACTGTACGGCACGGTCTGCAAGAACATCGGTCAAGTAGTGTTCCTCGCTGACCTCCCGGTCATTGTGGACAATGGCGGAGGGCCCGCTGCGCCCTTGGCGCCACATATGGCGGTCGCTAAAGTCGTCAATGCGGACATTGACCACGCTCTCATTCTCCGTGGGTGCGTATAGGCTGAAAGCCTCGTAGAAGCCGTAATGCTCGTCGAAACCGAAATCCAAGGGGCTGAACTGCTCCTGATTGTAGCCCAGGTGCCATTTGCCGTACGCAGCGGTCCGATAGCCTCGGGCTTGGAGAAGCTCGGCAATGGTCAGCTCCGAGGGCGGCAGACCCTGATTCTCAATGTCACGCGTGCGCGGAACCGGTCCGGGCGGCGCGGGAACCATGGGATCAGTATCGATGAGGTGTCGAAACACCAGGTACTCCAAGCGGTTTCGTGGATAGCGATTGTTCGGTTGATACTCGAAGCCGAAGCGCTGTTGATAGCGCCCGGTTAGCATTGCAGCTCGTGAGGGTGCGCAGATCGCGGTTGTGGCAGTGGCCTGGTTGAAGATCACCCCGTCTCGTCCGAGCTCGTCGATGTTCGGCGTATCGACGACGGGATTGCCGTAGATACCGACATCCTGTCGACCCAAGTCGTCGGCCACGATCAGGACGATGTTTGGGCGCTTCGTCTCAGCGTCGGAACGCTCCCGCTCTCGGGCGAGGTACTCCTCTTTTGCGCGATTTCGCTCCCTATCGAAGTGGATGGCCCACTCGCGGCTTGCAAGTGGCCACAGCAGCAACCCGAGGGCGCCCGCCGCAAGCGTGAGCGCCGCGATTACTACCGGTACGCGACGAATACGGATGGATCGCTTCATAAGCCGGCAGTGTGCACGAAAGTGTATGGGGCTGTCAGCCACTTCCCGCGCGATCGACGAACGAAGCTCTGTTGCGCGGCGTCATGACTATTCTGTTGCAGTCCGGTGACCACAGCGTGGTCGGTCTACGCCCTCGTGAGTTAGTCCTCGCTGAGGTCCGATTCTTTGTAGAGGGTGCCCGACAGCCCCTCGCCGTGATCGGCCATGGTCGCAATGATCGGCACGATTTCAAACCTTCCGGCGATCAGGTAGATCATGCTGAAGTGTATGCGACCGCTCATAGGGTTGCGGGCAACATCGTCACGGAGCACCGATAATGTGTTCAAAATGTTGCGAGCGCTACTGATATCCGTCAGAGGATGGGCCAAATAGTCGTCGTATAGCGTAACGGATACATCTATTGGGACGTCGAATCCCACTTGCGCGGCGAACTCCGATACATCTATCAGAATGCCCTCATGGAGAAGCTGCGAGCGGGTCAACACGGGCGCTATATAGTTCATCAGAGAAGTCTCCTTCTCCGAGATAGCTGCAATGTGCGTGCCAAGGTTTAATCTCAGCGCCCATTCAGTCGCCGGACGGCTCGGCGACTATACGAGAAAGAGCAACTCTTCGAGGCTGTTAATCTCATGCGTCGGATGCAGTCCTTCTGTATTCTCTTCACCGTTGGGGTTGTACCAACAGGTCGGCAGGCCGTAGTTGATTCCGCCCCGGATGTCGGAGGTCAAACTGTCACCAACCATGAGCGCCTCGGCGCGGGCCATTCCGCCGAAGGGTTCGAGCGCGCGGGCAAAGATCTCCGACTCGGGCTTGCGGCTGCCCACTTCGTCGGAAATCACGAGCTGCTCAATATACCTGCCGAGCCCGGAGCTCTCGAAGCGGGGGCGCTGCACCCGGGCGAGACCGTTTGTAATCAAAACCAAGCGCACTCGTGGTGCGAGATCGGCCACGACCTCCGCCGCGCCGTCAATCAGGAAACCGGCGCCGGCCAGGTGTTCGAGGTACCGTTCGGACATGGTTGCGGCATCAGCTTCCTCTTTCAGCTCGGAAAGAAAGAGCCGGAAACGCTCGAGCGAAAGCTCCGCCGCGGAAATATCACCCTCTTCGAATCGTCGCCAGATCTCCGCATTGATTCGGCGGTATGTGACCGTGTCCTTAGTCGAATCAAACTCGAGACCCAGATCCGCAGAGGCTGCGGCGAGGGCGGTCGCCTCGGCGCGCTCATAATCGAAGACGGTACCATCTGCATCCAGCAGTACCACGTTATATCGGTTCATTGAGACAGGGTATCCGGGAGTGACCCGGGATGCAACGGGCCGCGACACAGCGTTTCGGTCGGTGCCCTGTTCGGTGCCACTCAGTGGTCGCCCATCTTGAAGCGGGGTTGCACACCCCGTGCCTCCCGCAGCTCCTCTTCGCTAAGCCGATCGCGCTCGACCATGATCTCCATCATATTCGCCATTCGCTCGAGTCGCCACGGCGGCACCTCTTCGCTAAGCGCGTCTCGCGAGAGCTCCCGGGGGTTGCGGATGATGGACGCCAGCCACACCGCCTGAGGCACGCTCATCTCCGCCGGCGTGCGGTCGAAGTAGTGTTGCGTCGCATCATTAATACCGTACACATTCGGACCGAACTCAATGACGTTGAGGTAAATCTCCAACACGCGTTTCCGCGACACGGCGGACGACAGGTTCGATAGAGCAACCAAGCCGAGCTCCTGCAGCTTTCGCACAAGCACCCGTGAGTTGTCGAGAAACACGTTCTTGGCCAACTGCATGGGGATCGTACTTCCGCCGATCACGATTCCTCTTTGTGCGAGGTTGACTTCCATGGCGAAGGTCAGGGCCAGCCAATTCACCCCGTTGTGACGGAAGAACTCGCCGTCCTCCGCCGTCACAACTGCACCAATAAAGGCCGGGGAGATCTCGTCGTAATGGCTGTATCGATAGCTCGGATCCGGGTGCGCATCCTGCGGTGTCGTCCCCAGCACCGGGATCGATGCCCACGCGCCGCGCACCGACGGGCGACCGTCGTTTGAAGGGGGCACCGTTACGACACGGCGGTAGCCGGTTTCCGCATTTGTAATGCGGTGCCGAAAGGCACCCGCGAGCAATCGCACGTCATATGCGGGGTCGACATCCTCAATCGCGAACTGTTCGAGTCGATTCGTCTCTTGCCAGCGGGTCCAAGAGAGCCGTCTGAGCGGTGCCTCGAGCCTGATCTCCCATGAAAACGTACCGCCTAGATGTAAGCCTTGAAGCGGACCGAGGACAGCCGGGGGAAACGCATCCACAATCGCCTGCAGAGGCGTCTCGGGAAGCTCGAGCTCGAAGTCGATACGCGCCGGCGTTGGAACGGCCATTTCGCCGCGGGCTGCGCTTAGTCCCTGCAGCACCGGTCGAAAACGGGCGTTTACCCGGCCCACGCTGAGCTCGCCTTCGGTGACCCGGAACGTCCCGCGGAGCTGATCGTCTTCCGGAGCACCAGCACCAATTGGTGGCGGAACATCCGTTCCTGGGACGGGACGCGCGAGCTCGGCCTGTGTGAAGGGAGCCGCGGTGTTCAGATCAGCCGCGAAGTCGTAGCCCAACGCGACCGGACCGATGGGCTCGGGAGCAATGCGCGAGCTGCGTACAGTCAGGTTGGGCGTCTCCACTGCTCCGCTTAGCGTAGCCCGCTGACGGTCCTCAACGACGATCTCCAATTCTCCACTGACATTAGCGGTAATACGCTCGTTCATATTCGTGGCCAGGAGATTCGTGATCAGGTGAATCGGCGTGTCCTGAAACTCAAACCTTGCACGCAGATTGTCGCTTGGGGTGGAGTGGAGGGTGCCCGCGAGAGAGGCCGAGCCGTCGTTCCAGGTCAGGCGTCCCGCCGTAAGCTCCATCCGCAGCGCCGGGAGGCGGTCCCGAAGACTTGACGCTTCTTTCAAAAATCTCTCGGCAATCTCGGCAAGGCTCTTCCCGGCAATGGGCGCCGTGGTCGGCGGTGTTGTCGGTGTCGCATTAGGAGATGGGTCGTTTTCCGACTGTTCCGGTATCGGGTTCCGTGGACGACTCTCCGTCGGCCGCAATCCTTCGGGAAGATCCGCGACGGCGTTATCAAGCAGGATATTCAGTCGCCGGCCCGGGGCAAGTTGAAAGATGGTAATGCTGTCAATGCCGACCGTGCCGACATGAACGCGCTTCAGGGATATCCGTTGTAGCGCCCTGCGGAGCGCCGCTACCGAGGGCCCGCTTCGAAGCAAGCGAATTGCATCCTTCAGGCTGGTCGTTGCGGTAAGGCTGCGCGCAGTCACTAGTTCCGGTGTCCTGGGGAAGATGCTAGACCATGTACCCTGTTCAGTTGCGGGAAGACGGACGGAGACATCCGAAAGCTCCACCGCGAGCGGACGCAGCCGAACACTGAGACGCGAATACTCCAGGGAGACTGGGGGCTGAGCCAAGCTCGAGGCAATACGGTTTTGAAGCATTCCCATACCTACGAGGCCGACAAGGAGGATCATGAGAAGCAAAACGCCGATTGTGGCGAAAAAAATGAGCCGACGACGAGTCATACTCGAACATGATACTGAGAATCCAGCTTTCGGCGTACCCCGGCCGGGCACTCGTTTGCGCTACCGAGATGCGGGCGTATATAGAGGAGGAACGCACTGCACCCGAACGCGCCGGGGCGCCGGCCGGTCTGTATTTCGAAAGTTTTATATCGATATCTATTTACATAGAATACCGTATAGTGTACCATCCGACTCAAGATGCCGGCGGCAAAAACCCCGGCACATAACTTCAAACAGGAGGAATCGCAATGCGTACTTCTATTATTGGTATTGGAATTTTGGCGCTGCTCGTGGTTTTCGCGGCTTGCGGAAACGGCAACGACGGTGCAGCGGCACCTACCGGCTATGCCCCGAATCAGAGCGTAGAGGCATACGACTATGTCCACGGGGGCTATGTCGGACAAGCGACCGTGACGACGAATGAAGAGGGTGATATGAGCGTCACCTTGGACGAGGCTTTCCTTCCGCATACCCTTGCGCATGTGGACATGGAAGCGGACGAGTGGACCGAAGACAACACCGTCACCTATGTTGTCCGCGGCGAGACGAACCACGTCGCAAAGTACATCTCTTATAATGACACCGATTACGTCGGCGCTACAGTAGGCACCTCGCTGGTCTACGTACCCGCGAATGACGCCGGTGATCCCGCGACGGATGTCAACCAAGATTTACTGGAAAAGTCGATTGTCCGTAACGAAGAGACCATGGCTGCGTGGTTCCAAGGAATTCAGGACGGCGCGTTCGCAGTCTTTACCGAGTTCGGCGGCGATCCCATGACGGTCACCGAGAGTCCCTATGGCGGTCTTATCAAGAGCAACTCTTCCTACTGGGACTTCGGTATCGGCTGGCAGGGTAACATTGACGAGGTGGAAGCCGCGGCTCAAGAGTACGGCGTGAGCTACACATTCGACGAGATGAGTCGTGACGAAGATGAAGGCACATGGAGCTTGGCGGACGCCACCACCGGCGCGACACTCTCCGACTTCAAACAATACTTCGGACTAATTCAGCAGGCAGCCGCCCGATTGGATATGCAGTAGGGCACGGGCTTTGCGCGGCATGTAATTTCATGCCCGGGTGAATAGCCACGCGCTCGCGTGGCGACGGGGCTGCGATCCACGCGATTGCAGCCCCTCTTTTTTTTATCGTTTGTTGTTGTCGTTTATGCACGGTTTTGTGTTAGCGGCCTTGTTTTATCGACACGCCCGCACGCCGTGCCTCGATCGGCTTGTCACCGTCACAAAGCCCTCGCTAACCGCGAAACAAGTTTCATCAATCCTATTGACCCCTGGAGAAGCAGGTCCATATACTCGCGACCAGTATAAATATTCAATAAGGAGTGAGTATGAGAAGACACATGCGCCTTAGCACACTGCTGGGTGTTGCTCTCATCATGAGCTTGTTGGCGACCGGAGTCGCGTTTGCGACCGGCCAACAGGAAATGGACCAGGAAGAGCGAGACACCCTCACGATCGGCATGGGAGCCGAACCGGAGTCGCTCGACCCGGTGAACATGACATCCGCACCGGCAGCAACCGTAGGTGAGCACGTCGTGGAGCGGCTGATTTACATGGAAGAGGATGGATCGCTGACGCCTATGTTGGCCACCGGTTGGGAGTCCAACGACGACGGGACGGTCTGGACCTTCGACATTCGCGAGGACGTTGAATTCCACGACGGCGAGCCACTGAATGCAGAAGCCGTCGCCACGAATCTCCGACGCTTCGTCAATCCCGATGTAGGTGCTGCCTACGCCTTCCTACTTGGGACGGTTGAAGAGATCGAAGCGGTGGATGAGTACACCTTGCAGCTAACACTGGCTCAACCCTTCGCTCCAATTCTTTCCCATCTGTCTCACAGCTTCATCGGCATTGTGAGTCCGGCTCAACTCGAGGGCCTTGGCCCGCAAGAGACCTTCGAGAATCCAATCGGAACCGGCCCATACGAAATGGTGGAGTGGAACCGCGGCGAGAGCATATCCGTCCAAGTCAACGAAAACTACTGGGGGGATGTCCCGGCGATCCCGCATGTGAATTTCCGGTTCATCCCGGAGTCTTCGGCGCTTATTGTTGCCTTGGAAACCGGTGACATCGACGCAATGATGCGTGTTCCACCTCAAGAAGTGGATCGTCTCGAATCGGATCCCAACATTGAGGTTGTTCGCGAATCGAGTGTACGGACGATATACATCGGCTTCAATAACCTCCGGGAGCCTTTTGATGACGAGCGCGTCAGAAAGGCATTGAACTATGCGGTAGACAAGGAAGCCATCGTCAACGGCCTCTTCGAGGGCTTTACCGTCGGGGATGCGCCGGTTGTGCCGGCGGTGTTCGGTCATGAGTCGGTTGGGCCGTACGAGTATGATCCCGAGCGCGCACAAGAGCTTCTCGCTGAGGCCGGCTATCCTGATGGTTTCGAGATGACGATCCACCATCCCACCGGACGGTATCCGCTGGATGCCACGGTTGCGGAGGTTATTCAAGACCAGCTCTCCCAGGTCGGGATCGATGCTTCCTTGGAGACCCGTGAGTGGTCAAGCTACCTCGACTTTACCGGGCAGCCGCCGGAGGAAGCGGAGTACGATTCGTTCCTCTTGGGATGGGGAACCGTGACGCTGGACGCCGACTACGGACTCTACGCTCTGCTTCACAGCAATCAGTGGAATCCCAACGGCAACAACCGCGGTTTCTATGAGAACGAAGAGGTCGACGATCTTCTCGACGAAGCCCGCGTGACCACCGATCAGGGCGTCAGAGAAGATTTGTACGCCGAAGCAATTGAGCTAATCTGGGATGACGCGCCGTGGATCTTCCTGTATAACCAGGGTCAGATCAACGCGAACAGGAACTACGTCGAGGGTCTCATTCATCATCCACTCGAGAACCTCAGCGCCTGGGACGCACGCTTTGTAGACGAGTAGTAAGCCGGAGGGGCCGTCTGTTGCGCACAGGCACGTCGGCCCACGGCTATCTGGAGGCGGAGCCGTCCAGCTGCAGGCCGGTATCGGTCCTGCAGCATTGGATGGCTCCGGCCGTTTTCCACAATGCTGCCGTAGCTTGTGCGGCAGCGTTGGGGATAAGGGCTTCTACGGCGACATTTCCAGGAGGCGAGGAAGCGTGTATCAGTACATTATCCGACGGCTTCTACTCACCGTGCCCGTCGTCATTGGAGTGTCGATCATTGTGTTCGGGATCATTCGGCTTCTCCCGGGTGACCCGGCGCGCGCCCTTGCCGGCGTAAACGCCACTCCTGAGTTCATTGAACAGGTTCGCGAGCAGTACGGGCTCAACGATCCGGTACACGTTCAGTACTGGAACTTCATCTCCAGCATGGTACAGGGTGACTTGGGAGTATCTACATTCAGCAAGCGTCCAGTTACGACCGAGCTGGGAGAGCGGTTCCCGCGGACACTGCTTCTTGCGAGTGTGTCGCTTTTTATTGCGACCATGATCGGAGTCTCCGCGGGCATCGTCTCCGCGACCCGCCGAAACTCCATTTTTGACAACGCGAGTATGTTCGTTGCCCTCGTCGGAGTGGCTGCGCCGGTTTTCTGGCTGGCGCTTATGCTTCAACTCCTCTTCGCAGTACAGCTCCGGGTGCTCCCGGCGACCGGGATGGGTGGTATCGAGCATCTCGTTCTTCCGAGCATCACCTTGGGTATGGCCAGTGCGGCGCTCATGGCTCGCATCACGCGATCCAGTGTGCTGGACGTGCTTCGGCAGGATTTCATTACGACGGCCCGTGCCAAAGGGCTGGCCGAGCGCGTCGTTATCTACAAGCACGCCTTGAAAAACGCGCTCATTCCGGTGGTAACGGTGTTGGGTTTGCAGTTCGGCATTCTGCTCGGCGGCGCGGTTCTAACCGAGACGGTCTTCGCATGGCCCGGAGTGGGACGACTCCTTGTGGACGCGATTCTTCGGCGCGATTATCCCGTTGTCCAGGGTACCGTCATGCTGCTTGCGTTTTTGTTCGTGATCATCAACTTAATCGTAGACATTATTTATGCGTTCTTAGATCCACGAATCCATTACCAAGGACAAGATGAGTCATAATGGAGGCTTGTCGTAATGAGTGAAGCACGAGTTCTTGCCGAAAAAGAGGCTGGTCTTCAACAAGAGCCGGAACAACCGAAGCAAAGTGAGATCCGAACGGTCGCTCGACACCTTCTGCGGAATCGGGGTGCGGTCATTGGGCTGATAATCATTGGCAGCTTTGTCGTTGCGTCCCTGGCGGCGCCGCTGCTGACGACGTACAGTCCGACGGACACCTCGCTTCCGGATCGTCTTCAATCGACAAGCTTTGAGCACTGGCTCGGCACCGACGAGCTCGGCCGTGACCTGTTCAGCCGAATGCTCCACGGCGGACGAATCTCCTTGAGTATCGGCATTATATCGGTTGGGATTGGGGTAATCTTCGGGCTTCCAATCGGTGCAATCAGCGGCTACTACGGTGGCCGTCTGGATATGATTACCCAGCGTTTTATCGACATCATGATTGCGTTTCCCGGGATCCTCCTCGCCATTGTCGTGGTTACGGTCTTAGGCGTAGGCGTGACGAACGTCATGATTGCGACGGGTATTGCCAGTGTTCCGATTTACGCCCGGCTAGTTCGAGGCTCGGTGCTGGCCGCTAAAGAGCAGAGCTACGTTACCGCCGCGAAAGCCGCGGGCATTGGCGATTTCAGCATCATTTTTAAGCATATTTTGCCGAACAGTATTGCTCCGGTGATTGTACAGAGCACCTTTCAAATCGCTACCGCCATCCTCTGGGCGGCGGGTCTCGGCTTCTTGGGTCTCGGCGCGCAAGCCCCTACTCCCGAATGGGGCGCGATTCTGTCAAACGGCCGAGAGTATATCAGGACGGCGCACCACCTTACGACCTATCCCGGCCTTGCCATACTTCTGATGGTCCTCGGCTTTAACTTGGTGGGTGACGGGCTTCGGGACGCGCTGGATCCAAAGACTCGGTGAACGCAATGACGAACCTCCTCGAGATACGCAACCTGCGGACAAGCTTTCGCACGGAGGACGGGCGCGTACAAGCCGTCGACAATGTATCACTGGGTATCCAGCCCGGCGAGGTTGTCGGCCTGGTGGGCGAGAGCGGCTGCGGAAAGACGGTGACGTCGCTTAGTATCCTACAGCTGCTTCAGTCGCCGCCCGCTCATATTGACGGTGGGGAGATTATGTTCGACGGGCGAGACCTGCTCAAGCTTTCTCCGGATGAGCTTCGACGGGTTCGCGGCAACGACATCGCCATGATATTTCAGGAACCGATGACGAGTCTCAACCCGGTATTCACCATCGGGGAACAGCTCATGGAGGCGATCGAGCTTCACGAAGGATTGAGGGGAAAAGCGCTGAAGAATCGGGCGATCGAGATGCTGAAAATGGTTGGTATCCCCCGTGCCGACGAAGTCATTGCCGAGTATCCGCACCGCTTCTCCGGGGGGATGCGGCAAAGAGCCATGATCGCTATGGCGTTGAGCTGCAATCCCAAGCTTCTCATAGCGGATGAGCCCACTACGGCGCTGGACGTAACTATTCAGGCGCAGATACTCGACCTTATGCAGGACCTCAAAGATCGCATCCATACCGCGGTGCTGTTCATTACCCACGATTTGAGCGTCATCGCGGAGATGGCGGATCGCGTGTTGGTCATGTACGCGGGGAAGGTGGTTGAAGAGGCGGATGTGGAGACCCTTTTTCACGACCCACAGCACCCCTATACTCGCGGTCTGATCGAGAGTCGCCCGGCGATAGATACCGTACAGACTCGTCTGCGCTACATTCCAGGAAATGTTCCAAATCCCTTGGAAATGCCCGGCGGGTGTCCCTTTCACCCTCGGTGCCCCCACGCTATGGAGATCTGTACCCGGGAAATGCCGGCGGAAAGAGAATTGAAGGATGGCCACACGGTTCGCTGCTGGCTTCACGAAAATGTAGCACCCGACGAAGCCGTCGGGGCATCCGGCGGGAAACATGCCGAGCAAGCGGCAGGAGACGCCTCATGAGTGAGACATTGCAGACTCCCGTCCTGTCCGTGCACGACCTCAAAAAGCATTTTCCTATCAAGAGCGGGGTGTTCGGGAAGGTTGTAGGACACGTAAAGGCGGTCAACGGCGTGAGCTTCGACATTGCAGCCGGGGAGACCTTCGGTCTTGTCGGTGAAAGCGGATGTGGGAAGAGCACGACGGGGCAGGTCATCCTCCGTCTTCTTTCCCCGACCTCAGGCTCCGTTCACTATAATGGCGAGGACGTCTTTACGGCGAATGATCAACGCTTGCGCAAACTCCGAAAGGAGATGCAGATCGTTTTTCAGGATCCCTACAGCGCCTTAAACCCGCGGATGACCGTGGGCGCCGCGATTCGCGAAATCCTCCAGGTCCACGGCATGGCAAGCGGTGCGGCCGCGCAAAAAAAAGTGGGTGAGGTACTTACGCGGTGCGGACTTCAGCCATACCATGCGGATCGCTATCCGCACGAGTTCTCCGGCGGTCAGCGGCAGCGGGTGGTCATAGCCCGGGCTTTGGCGTTAGATCCCAGTTTCATTGTTGCGGACGAGCCGATATCCGCTTTAGATGTCAGCATTCAAAGCCAAATCATTAACCTACTTGAAGATCTTCAGGATGAGTTTGATCTCACGTATCTCTTTGTTAGTCATGATCTGAGTGTTGTGAAGCATATTGCGGACCGCGTCGGGGTCATGTACTTGGGCAAGCTTGTTGAGGTGGCCGACGGGCGGAGTTTTTACGCGAATCCCCTGCATCCCTACAGTCAATCCCTGCTGTCGGCTGTACCCGTAAGTGATCCGAGCCGGCGGAAGAAACGCATCATCCTCAAGGGCGACGTCCCCAGTCCCGCGAATCCGCCGTCAGGCTGCCCGTTTCATACCCGTTGTCCCTACGCAATGGATGTGTGTAAGACCGTTGAGCCGCGACTGCTACCGACCGAGTCCGGGCAATACGTGGCCTGCCACTTGGTTCACCCACCCGAGGCGAGTATGGCCGGGGCATCCGGCGAGAGTCGGACGTCGGTAAGGGGGGCTCGTGTGGGCTCGGAAACGGCGTAACGGCTCATCGGCTCGGTCATCCGAGCTGCGCCGCCCGGAGTTGGTGTTTCCCCATTCGGCGCAAGACCGCGGCGCTTCGTCCCATAGACCCCGCAGCGAACCCTCGCGCCGCCAATCTCACCACGGAGAGAAGTGGGGTGCCTTGGACGTCTTGCTGCTGGTCTATGCCGCTCTGAGAATCATGCTCCCATATACCCTCGTTATTCTCGGCGGCGCAGCGGCGGCCTACGGTCTATTCATGCTGGCCTTCGGATAATTGCGAACAGCTCCGGCGTTCTGTTCGACGTAACGCTTCCCTTTGGAAACACGCTCTATGCACCGACACTAAAAGCACTGAGAAACTTTTAGTGCAATTGTTTCGCATGGAGACGTATATGCTTAAGAAGCTCCAAAGGGCTTTCCTGCCGATCATTGTGACCTTGACGCTGACGCTATTCGGTTGCGCCACGACCGAAGAAACACAGGAACCGCCACCCGAACCACCACCGGCGGAAGAACCCGAACCACCATCACTCCGTACCGTACGGATTCTACCGGGAGCTCCGGTCCTCGACATTGGCGATCGGCTCCAACTGGAGGCCGAGACCCACCCGGAGCTTGCCGAAGTGGCTGCTTTGACGTGGCAAACCAATGATCCGCAGGTAATCGGCGTCT
>CAYFQV010000080.1:12100-14143 GCA_964345195.1 uncultured Spirochaetaceae bacterium | reverse complement strand
CTCGCGGAAGCGGAGGCGGCACTGTCCGAGCTGTCCCTGCCGCCGCGTAAACGGCGCAGCTTGTTCAACGCCGTTCGCCGCGTTTTGGGACTGTGACCTGCTTCCGCACAGCCCGCTGAACTTGCCGTCCGCCCGTTCCGTATCTACCTTTCGCCCATGAAACGACGGAAGCTTTTGATTGGCGTGGTCGCCGCGGGAAGCCTGATCATTGCGGCGGCTGTGGCCTTCCTCGGGTACATCTGGTTCTCCGGCGGCAGCGGTGAGGCGAGCCGTCCGGTCGAGGCGCAGCAAGTGGAACCGTCAGGGCCGGAGTCTATCGCCTATGACGTCGATCCCGAGGCTTCCGAAGCACGCTTTATCATTGAGGAAGTTCTGCGGGGCGAGCCGAACACGGTTGTCGGCCGCACGAAGCAGATCGACGGCTCAATTGCCGTGCAGTTTGATCCCGGCCAAGTTGAGATCGGCGAGTTCGTCATCAACGTTCGCACGATCGAGACGGACGACGAGGTACGTGATCGCACCATTCGCACGCTCATCCTCGAATCCAATACGGATGAGTTCGAGTTCGCGACTTTCACGCCGACCCGCGTCCGCGGCGTGCCTGCGACCATTGCCGTCGGTGATACCCTCGATCTGAGAGTCACCGGCAATCTCACCGTACGGGACGTCACGAGCAGCACGACCTTCGACATGACCATAAATATCCCCAACGAGTCTCGGATCACCGGTATGGCCGCCACCAATGTGACCTGGGAAGAGTTCGATATAACGATCCCCTACGTCGGTGGAAACTCCATTGTGGCAAGCGTTGCCGACAATCTGGATTTGGAGATGGAGTTCGTCGCTCGGCGCCGCTCAGTCGAAGAGGGCGAGTAGCTCTTCCCGCGCGGCACCGGCAAGGCCGAACTCATTCTCCGCAATGAGATCCTCGGCCAAGCGACGTTTGTCCGCCTGTAACGCCAGTACCTTCTCTTCTACCGTTTCAGCCGTTACGAGTTTCGTTACCACCACCGGCCGGGTGCGCCCGATCCGGTGCGCCCTATCCACCGCCTGCCGCTCGACCTGAGGATTCCACCAGGGATCACAGACGAACACGTAGTCCGCCGCCGTCAGGTTGATGCCGGTCCCACCCGCTTTCAAGCTGATGAAGAACGCCGTGGGTTCCGTGGCCCGCTGAAACCGATCGATGATCTCCTCTCGATGGGTGCTTGCGCCGTCGAGATACAGCGTATCGATGCCTGCGGCTTCGACCGCGCTGCGCAGCCGCGCAAGTGCCGTGACGAACTGACTGAAGACGAGGCTCTTGTGACCTTCCGCGGTGATCTCTCGAAGCTGTGTTACAAGCTCCAGCTCCTTCACGGAGGGCACGCCGGCACCGGTGGGACTCGCGTCCTGCGGATACAGCGCCGCCTGTCGAAGCCGGAGTAGACCCGTAAAAACGGCTCTTCCGATCTCGGCGCTGTCGCCCGACTCGATGGCCGCCTCCACCAGGTTGCGGTGGTAAGTCTTGAGGGTGGCGTAGAACCGAGCCTGGGCCGCTCCCATGGAACAGCTGCGCAGCGTCGCGATTCGCGGCGGCAGCTCCGGCGCCACCGCCTCCTTCGTTCGACGTAGCAGGAAGGGGGAGACCATGCCGCGAAGCCTGCGGATCTTCCGCCGGGCGCGCTCCGCTCGCTCGCGCTCCGGTGCGCTCGCTTCGCCGCCCCGGTCTTGGGGCCGTTGCGCCGGCCGTTTGGGGAAGTGCCCGGTGAACCAGGACAGCGAGCCGAGGAGGCCGGGGTTGAGGAAGTCCATAATTGACCAGAGATCCGTGGAAACGTTCTCGACGGGCGTTCCCGTTAGCGTAAGCCGCACATCCGCCCCGAGAGCCTTCAGCGCCCTGCTCGTACGGGCGTAGGGATTCTTAATGAACTGTGCTTCGTCGAGACAGATGAGGCGCCAGCGTAAAAGTCCAAGTATCGTGGCGTCTCGGACCGCGGTCGCATAGCTTGTTATAACGAGATCGTAGGCTTGGAGTGCCGCGGCTTCCCGATGCCTTCCCGA
>CAYFQV010000080.1:9587-12000 GCA_964345195.1 uncultured Spirochaetaceae bacterium | reverse complement strand
GTATCTTCGCGAAGCTGGAGCATGAAGGCTAGAGCCTGTACCGTTTTGCCGAGTCCCATATCGTCGGCGAGGCAGCCGCCGAAGCCGTACCTAGCCAGTGTGCAGAGCCAGGCGTATCCGTCTCGCTGATAGGGTCTCAGGTCGGCGTGCAGTCCCGCGGGGAGATCCTTCCCGTATGCGGAGCCACCCTGCAGAAGCGCCTCGCCGGCCTGAGCTAGGCGTTCGAGATCCGGGTCTATATAGTCGCTGAGCGCCGCCGCCTCGGCGACACCCCTTAGGTCCATCTTCGACAGCCGACCATCCTCGGCGTTGTCGGTGAGCTCCAGGATTCGGCGGAGACGCTCCAGGTCTTTTGGGTCCAGGACCAAAAGGTCGTCACCCGAAATCACGGCGGCCCGCTCGTACATTTCGGCGAGAAGCTCCTCGTCGATTCGGGACCCGTCGGCGCTCACAACATGCAGCTCGAACCAGTCCTGGCCGGAGTGGGCCGACACCGACAGCCGCGGTGAGGTGTTGAGACGTCGCCGGCGCCCACGGCGATCTTCCACGTACACCCGATATCCCGCTCGAACCAAGGCCACACCGACCGGTAGCGGATCAACGGCCGGCCGGTTCCCGGCCCCGGCCCCAGCGCCGGAGCGTCCGCGTTGTTGTGGAAACTGCCAGATCCAGGCCTCATGCAGCTCGTCGTATTCCGGCTGCGTTCCGACTAGCCGGCGTCCCTCGCGAATGGCCTCTTCCGGCGCGCTGCTGGGCCGCACATGGAGGTGAAACTCCTTGCCCTCGTAGCCGTCCACGTGTTCCGCGGCCTCCATGCCTAACAGCAGAAGGTGCCCGTCCCCTCCTTCGGCAATGACGAAAACCGCTTCGGCATCCACCGGGATCACCCGGACCGAGTCGGGTGCTCGGAGGGAAAGGGACTCCGGGAAGCGTGCGGCCTCCGCGCGCAGCTCGTCGATGCGCTTCGCATCAACATGGCCGTGCGCGGACAGGCGGCCGTTCCCGCAGCGCGCACGGGCGACCGCCGCGAGTGCGCCGTCGTGCTCAGCAATGAGTACCTGGCCGTCGGAGGCGATCATCATGCACACGTTCAGGGCGCTGTCCCAGCTTGTCTGTAGCTGGGGCCCGATCACGGCGGGCACGGCTTCATCGCCGAAGGCGTGTATCTCCAGACTCAAGAAAACGCTCGGCTCCTCGGCGGCTCCCCCGTCGCCTTCCCCGGCAGTCTCGCGGGGCATTCGTTGATCTCCCTGCGGCACCCAGGGGATGATCTCAACGTGGAGGCGCCGCGGCCTGACGAGCGTCGCCGGCTTTGTCTCGTCGTCGGAGTGTTCCGGAAAGTCGCCGAGGAGAATGGGAATCTCGGTGCGAAGGAGTTGCTCGCCGTACAGAACCGCCGGGGCCCGGCCGCCGGAACGCGCAAGCTCTTCGGCAATGCGGCGACCCGTCTCGCAGGGCGCCCAAAGCGTCTCGCCCGGTGGGATCGGCTCGATCCGGCCGTAGCCGCCGTTTTTCCGGAGGTATCGACGAGCCATGTGGAGGACCGGCCGCTCCCCACCCGGCGGCATGGAGCTCAGTTCCGCAGCCAGGATGAAGACCAAGCACCAGGCGGCCTCCGACCTATTGCTAACGAAGGTGAAAGCCCAATCTCCGGGCCGGCTCCACGGCCCCGGCCCCACCCACGGCTGTTGCAGCGCTTGTTCCCCCGGCCCGCGGGCCGAGCTAGTTGTCGGCTCGGGGGCCCGTGCAGCAGCCTCGATCTCACGGAAGCTGTCCACATCTAGATAGCGCCGAAGAAAGTCTTCTAGGCCTTCGCTCGGGTCTGCTCCCGGCGTGCCGTTCTCCCGGGCAAGCAGGCTGCAGAGCGTTGCGACCAGGTGTTTGCAGCTGCCGGCAACCGGACAGCTGCAGAAGCTGTTGCGCAGGACCGTCTGGTTAATGACAACCGAGTACGGTGCCGGCCGCGATCCGGCGACCTCCGCAATTGTAACCCCCGGGTGCCGGTGCAGCGTCCGGACGCGTCCGTCGAGATAGTACTGGATACCCCGTTCGAGGGTTCGTGTGTCGAAGTGGATCATCGCACCTTGAACCACGGGGCCAAGCGGGCTGCTGCTTCAGCGTCCGGGGCGACTGCCTTTCTGTTAGCAGCTTCTACATTATCAACAGTCGATACATTAGGTGTCGATGTATACGGTCCCGTGCATATAGAGGCGGGCCGCACCGCCGACCTGAACGCGTCCATTCTGTATGCGGCACGTCAAGGTTCCGCCGCGCGGCGAGAGTTGATGCACCCGGAGGTGATCGCGCTGCAGGCGTTGTGCCCAGAAGGGCCCCGCCGTTGCCTGCGCGGCCGCGGTTACGGGATCCTCCGCAGTGCCCGACTGCGGAGCGAAGAATCGGCACACGAAATCGG
>CAYFQV010000080.1:5173-9487 GCA_964345195.1 uncultured Spirochaetaceae bacterium | reverse complement strand
GGGGCTCCCGGCGCGGTAACGACCACACCCTCGGCGGGAAACTGCGAGATAATGCGGAAGTCCGGCTTGAGCGTTGCCACCGAGCGGGCACGTTCGAGCACGAGGAGCATGATCTCGCTGCCGACGTAGGCCGCAACGGGTATGGTGCCGACCGCCCGGGCCGCGCCGACCGGCACCTCGCAGCGGGTGACCGGGTCGGCCGCGAGGTCGAGTACAAACCGCCGTGCGCCTTCAAGCGCAACCCGTACGGGACCGCTGCGTGGCGACTGGAACACGAGCTCGTCCGGGCCGGGCGTGCCGGGACGATCGATGCGTAGATGGTCCGGGAGTTCCGCCGATGCGGTACCGAGTACGTAGGCCGCGGCGAGCGTTGCATGCCCGCAGAAGTCGACCTCACGCTTCGGGGAGAACCATCTAATCAGATAGCCCTCCGGGGAAGTAACGACGAATGCGGTCTCGGAGAGATTGTTCTCAGACGCGATACCCTGCATGACGGCATCCGGCAACCATTCCTCCCCGAGCGGCACCACCGCGGCGGGGTTTCCGTGGAAGGAGCGCTCGGAGAAAGCATCGATATAAAAGACCTCGAAGGATTGCACCACATTTCATTGTAGGTCGGATGACGCTTACAGGGAAAGGGCAACGTGCGGCGGCACGGCCGGGAAACGAGGCTCGCCGAGTGAGTTTTGCTAGTGCGCATATTCCGATTTTCCTGCATCGGCTATCTGCGTCAGCTGTATAGTGGTATATACTGGCCGGAAATCGCCGGGTCGAATAGCTATTATCGCCCGTCTGCAACGCAGGAGACCTGAAACGTGAAAGTTATCGACAATACCTTCATTCCCATGTCGGACGGCTGCCGCCTGGCGGCGCGGATTTGGCTTCCCGACCATGCCGACAGCCGGCCCGTAGCGGCGGTGCTGGAGTATCTGCCGTACCGCAAGCGTGACTTCACGGCACTCCGGGATGCCGGCATGCACGCCTACTTCGCCGAGCACGGTATAGCCGGCGTGCGAGTTGATCTTCGCGGCTCCGGCGACTCCGACGGCATACTCCGCGACGAGTATCTACAGAAGGAGTTGGACGACGGTCTCGAGGTGCTGCGCTGGATTGCCGCCCAACAGTGGTGCACCGGCAGCATCGGCATGTTCGGACTCTCCTGGGGTGGGTTCAACGCGCTGCAGATCGCCGCGCTCGCGCCGCCTGAGCTCAAGGCAGTGATTGCGGTGTGCGCTACCGACGACCGCTACCGCGACGATATCCACTACATGGGAGGAGCGTTGCTCACGGACAACCTGTCGTGGGCATCGACCATGTTTGCCTACAACTCCTGCCCGCCGGATCCCGTCTTGGCCGGACCGAATTGGCAAGCGAAGTGGTTGGAACGTCTCGAGGGAAGCGGCCTCTGGCTGAAGACGTGGCTCGAGCATCAACGCAAGGATGACTACTGGCGGCACGCATCGGTGGGCGAAGACTATGACGCGATTCGTTGTCCGGTTTACGTGATCAGTGGATGGGCCGACGGGTACTCGAATACGGTTTTCCGTCTTGTTGAAAACCTGAAAGTAGCGACAAAGGGGCTCATTGGCGCTTGGGGACACAAATTTCCGCACATGGGCAAGCCGGGGCCGGGTATCGGCTTCTTGCAGGAGGCGGTTCGCTGGTGGCGTCATTGGCTCGACGGGCAAGAAACCGGGATTATGGATGAACCGGCGCTGCAGGTGTGGATGCAAGACTCGGTGTCGCCGAGGAGCCAAGAGCGTCCGGGCTCGTGGATTGCGGAAGAGGGCTGGCCGTCGTCGCGCCTGAAGACGACGCGCCTGTTCGCCACCTCGAGCGGGCGTCTTGTGACGGAACAACCCCCGGCGGCGCTGGTCTCGGAGGAGCGCACCATCCAGAGTCCCCTGAGCGTCGGTCTCTTCGCCGGGAAGTGGTATTCATACAGCGCCCACACCGATCTGCCGAGCGACCAGCGGGAAGAAGACGGTGGTGCCTTAGTCTTCGAAACGGGAGCGCTCGAGGCGGACCTGCAGATTCTCGGTGCACCGGTGTGCAGCTTAGGTCTCAAAAGCGACAAACCGGTTGCAATGGTTGCCTGTCGGATCTCGGATATCGCCGAGGACGGCAGCGCGACACGGGTCACGTACGGAATCCTGAACCTCACGCACCGGCACCTCGACGGAGCCCGGAGCAGCGGCTTGCCGGGCGCGGGGACGGTTGATACGAGTACGCCGGGCGCGGGTACGTCCGGCGTGGGCACGCCCGGCGCTGGTGGCCCGAACCACACCGTGCCGAATCACACCGCGCCGCAAGAGCTGCCGGCGGATCAGTGGGTCACTGTGGATGTTCAGTTAAACTACATTGCACAACGCTTCGCCGCCGGGCACCGGATTCGGCTCTCGATCTCCACCTCTTACTGGCCCCTGGTTTGGCCGGCGCCGGAGTCGGCGCGCCTGACCCTTGATCCGGGGCAGTGCGCATTGGATATGCCGGTGCGTGACCGAAACGATGGACCGGAGCCGCGACGGTTCGAGCCGCCGGAGCAGGCCGGGCAGCCGGAGCACCACATTTTGGAGCCGGCACGTCGGGAATGGCGGGTGACCCATAACCTGGCAAACGACGAGGCGCGGCTGACCGTCATCAACAACGACGCCCGTTACCGCTTCGAATCGGACGGCTGGACCATCCACCGCAAGGTTACCGAAGAGTACAGCTATCGGCGCAACCGCTACGACACCCTGCGGGCGGAAGTGCGGGCGCTTCGCAGCTTCCAGCAGGGAGAGTGGGAGGCGTATACTGAGACCCGGACGCTCTTAACATCGACCCAGACCCACTTCCGTATCCAGGCCACACTGGACGCCTACGAGGGAGATACCCGGCTCTTCAGCAAGAGTTGGGATGAGCGCGTGCCGCGAGATTTACTTTGATCATAAACGGAGAAGAGACCGCGTGACCAAGACAAGAAATGTATTCGTTATTGGGGCCGAGCCCTTCAACATGGAGCGTCTGACAAAGCTCCCCGCCGCCGAACACTGTCGGTTTTACTCGGCGCTCGACCTGGAAGAGATTCGACACATTGATGCCTTCGACATGGAGACGATCATTGCCAAGACCTTTGCCAATGTGGAACAGGCCGGCGTACATCCAGATGCCGTCGTGGCGTACTACGACTTTCCCGCGTCGACCTTGGTGCCGATACTCGCGCAACGTTTCGGCCTTCGCGGGCCGACCGTCCGTAGCGTCATGAAGTGTGAGAATAAGTTCTGGAGTCGCATTGAACAGCGCAAAGCCGCCGTCGAAAGTGTTCCGCAGTTTCAGGCCTTTGATCCGCTGCATGACAACGCGTTCGCTGAGCTCAACTTGGTACCGCCGTTCTGGGTGAAGCCGATCAAGTCGTTTCGCTCCTATCTCGCTTTCCGGATTAACGATGAGCGGGAGTTCGTGCAGGCCATGGAGCAAATGCGGCACGGCATTTCAAAGATGAATGCGCCGTTCCAGTACCTGATGGATCGCTACCGCATGCCGGAGTTTTTTGCCCGAATGCCCGAGACGGCCATTGCCGAGAGCATGATATCCGGTAGTCAATGTACGCTCGAGGGCTACGTCTTCGAAGGGGAGGTGATCGGATACGGCATTGTCGACAGCGTGCGGGAAGGCGACCGTTCCTCCTTCTCGCGCTATGAGTATCCCTCGTCTCTTCCCCTCGATGTGCAGTTTCGTATGATAGAAATCGCCCGGCGGGTTGTGAGTCAGCTCGACCTCGACGACTCACCCTTTAACATGGAGTTCTTCTACAACCAGACCCACGACCATATCTTCATCCTCGAGATCAATCCGCGCATCTCGCAGGCCCACGTCGACATGTTCGAGAAGGTCCACGGCTACTCTCATCAGCAAGTCATGGTCGATATCGCTCTCGGGCGTCGTCCGGCACCCATGGAGCGGCAGGGCGCCTACCAGGTGTCGGCCAACTTCATGCTCCGAGTCTTCGAGGACGGGATTGTGACGCGGGTCCCGACCGCCGCGGAAATCGAGGCCGTACGCGCTCGTTTCCCCGGCGCGGATTTCAAGATCCTTGTCCATGAAGGTGACCAGTTGAGCTCTCTCGAGGGTCAAGACAGCTACAGCTACGAGGTAGCGAATATCTTTCTCGGTGCCGCAACCCGGGTGGAGCTCTTGGATCGCTACGACGAAACCGTGACAATGCTGGGGTTCGAAGTGGATGGGAAGCCCGTCGCGGGACATGTGGCGGTATAGAGCATTGAGGCACGGCAGTGATTTCGGCGGCCGTACTTGAAACGGAGGAACAATGGC
>CAYFQV010000080.1:1748-5073 GCA_964345195.1 uncultured Spirochaetaceae bacterium | reverse complement strand
CGGGTCGTGTTATACAGTAATTACTTACTTTCTATAAGTAAGTAAATATAGGCCGGTCGTGGACCGGCATGTCTCGTATAGGTCAAAGGAGGCCATTATGAGAAGGTTTTTAGTTGCAGTAATCGTGCTGGGTCTGTTGTCCGGTGCTACTGTCTTTGGTGGCGGGCAGCAAGACGGCGACGGCACGGACGGGGAGACGGGTATCTCCGGTCAGGAGGTCGAAGTTCTTGGCGGGTTTAACGCTGCGGAGAACTACGACCAAGCCATGCAGGCGTTCGTCGAAGAGACGGGCGTAGAAGTGAACGCCGGCGACGTTGAGAGCCTGGCGAGTGTTGTTCTTCAGCGCGTGCGCGCGGGCGATCCCCCGGATCTGTACGTCTCTCCTCAGCCCGGTTTGATCAACGACTTGGTTGCAAACGACGCGGGCGTGCCGCTTGTGGGATCCGGAGCGTTCACACAGGAAGAGCTGAACCAGATGTACACGGAAGATGAGCTTGCCCTTGGGCAGTCTCCGGACGGTACACAACACGCCTTGCCGATTCGCTCGAATATGAAGAGCGCGATCTGGTACAACCCGCAGATGTTCGAGAAGTACGGCTACGAGATTCCGGAAACCTGGGATGAGCTTGTTGCCCTTTCCGACCAGATTGTAGCCGACGGCATGACTCCGTGGTCGCACGCCCTCGAAAGTGGATCGGCCAGTGGATGGCCCGGTACCGACTGGATCGAGGATATTGTGCTGCACAAGGACGGTCCCGAGGTCTACGATCAGTGGGTCACCGGCGAGGTTGGCTTCAGCGATCCTCGCATTGTGGAAGCCTTCCAGATGTACCTCGACATGGTGCAAACCGAAGGCTATACCTTCGGCGGTCCGACGAACGCGGTGGCCACCCCCTTCGGAGAGGTCGGCGACGCTATTTTCCCTGATGAAGAAGGCGAAGAGCCGAACGCGTTCATGTTCAAGCAGGCGCAGTTCATCCTGTCCTTCGTAAGTGACAACAATGAAAACGTGCGCTTCGGTGAAAATATTGACTTCTTCCCCTTCCCCGAGATCACTCCAGAATACTCCGGCGGCGTTCTTGGCGCGGGTGTCATTATGGGCATGCTCGAGGATTCCGAAGCGGCACGCGCAACGCTCGCGGAGAGTGCGAGTGGGCGCTTCCAGGTGCAGTTCGCCCGGCCGAACAACAACGTAGCACCCAACAACAATGTGACGATCAACGAAGACAACTATCCGAGTCCCTTGGCGCGCCGCGCAGCCGAGTCTCTTGAGGCGGAGGACGCCATCTTCCGTTTCGACGCTTCCGACCAAATGCCGGCAGCCGTCGGAGCAGGCAGTTTCTGGTCCGCCATCTTGGAACTGATTCAAGGCGCCGATCTCGAGCCTCGACTCGAGCAACTTGACCAGGATTTCGAAGACGCGACGCAGTAATCGGACGGAATAGCGCACGACGCGCGTGCGGGGATCGGCCTTTGGGTCGGTCCCCGTATTTCATTGAGATCATACGGCGTGCGAGATGCCGTGCGAGCGTCTTGGACGCGCCCCGAGGAGGGATGACGAGATGAAACTTCGGCCCTGGGTCCCGTGGCTCTACATGTCGCCCGCGATTATTTTCATGGGCGTCTTTCTCGTGTATCCCATGTTGACCAACCTCTACATTAGCTTTTTCGACAAGTTCTCGGATAACTTCGTTGGTCTACGGAACTACATTTGGTTCTTCACGAATGAGGGTACCCTGCAGACGCTCTATAACAACGTGCTGTGGTTGATCCTCTACGTAGGCATTGTGGTTTTGCTCGGACTCGTGTTGGCGGTTCTCTTGGATCGGGTTCGATATGAAAAGGTCGCTCAGATGCTTGTCTTCGCCCCCATGGGTATTTCCGCCGTCGGCGGTGGTATTGCCTGGCGCTTCGTCTATGCTTATGCGCCGGCGGGAGAGGACCAGACCGGTCTCTTGAACGCCGTCGTCACCTCGTTCGGGGGTGAGCCGATCGCCTGGACGATCAATTCGACCAGCATCTTTCCCATACCTAGTTGGTCCTTGAACGACGTCATGATCATCATCGTGGCGATATGGATCTGGACCGGCTTCTCGATGGTCTTTTTCTCGGCCTCCTACAAGGCGCAGCCCCGGGAGTTTCGCGAGTCGGCGCTTATTGCCGGGGCCAACGAGTGGCAGATCTTTTGGCGCATCACCATCCCGGTCATGCGCATTCCCATCACCACGATCAGCGTCACAATGATCACCTTCGCGCTGAAGCTCTTCGACGAAGTATTCGTCATGACCGGTGGGAACTACGGAACCCGGCTCTTGGCCTTGGAGCTGTACAAACAGCTGTGGTCCTTCAACCACTACGGTCGGGCATCGGCGATCGCCGTCGTCCTGCTTCTGGCGATATTGCCGTTCATTATTTATAACATTCGCGATTACCGTCGCAGAGGGATCATCTGAGATGTTTGTACGTCGCATTGCATTCCGATCGCTGTTGCATGTGTTTATCGTCGGTGTTGCGCTTGCCTGGTTTCTGCCGACCCTGGGTTTGATGATCACCTCGGTGCGAGAGCCCTCGGCCGTCGCCGACACCGGGTGGTGGACGGTGTTTACCAGCTTCAAGCCCGGCGAATTTACCCTCCAGAACTACGTCGAAATCATAGCGGAAGAGGACTTAGTCCAGCACTTCTGGAACAGCGTCATGGTAACCGTTCCCGCCACGACCGTGCCGATCGTATTCGCGGCGCTCGCGGCCTACGCCCTCTCTTGGATGCGATTCCCCGGTCGTCGCCTGGCACTGGTCTTCATGGTCGTCATGTTGGTAGTGCCTTTGCACACGACCTTCGTGCCGATACTGCAGCTCTACCGGGGTATTACCGACGTGTTCGGCATCAAGACGACCGGTACCATACCGGGGCTCGTCCTCGCGCATACGGGCTACGGCATGCCTTTGGCGGTCTTCATCATCTTCAGCTTCATGCTGGAGCTCCCGAAGGAGCTATTCGAGTCTGCGGCCATTGATGGTGCCACGACGTGGCAAACCTTTTGGCGGATAACATTTCCGCTGGCGCTACCCGGGATGGCCTCCTTCGCCATTTTTCAGTTTATCTGGGTGTGGAACAGCCTTCTGGTTACCCTCATGTTCATCCAATTCGGCTCGCCGAAGGCCCCGTTGAACGTTGTGGTGACCAACATCGGCTCCATGGGTGAAGATTGGCACAAGCTCACCGCTGCCGCGTTTCTGCTCATCATTGTGCCGATGATCCTGTTCTTCGGCCTGCAACGTTACTTCGTTCGCGGATTGCTGGGCGGCTCGGTGAAGGGCTAAGACC
>CAYFQV010000080.1:0-1648 GCA_964345195.1 uncultured Spirochaetaceae bacterium | reverse complement strand
TTTCCTATGTCGTCCTCGCCGTAGCCGTTGTTGGCGAGAGTCGCCAAGTCATTGAGCGCGCGGCTATCGCCGGCAAAGCGCACCGTAATGTCGCTTTGCACGTCGAGCTTTCCCAGCGACATGAGGTGCACCACGTAGCGTGAAGCGTATTCCGCGAGAGTCTCTCCGTTTTCTACATCGATGTCGGTAAAGGAGAGGTCGGTGTCGTAGAGCACAATGCTTCCCTCCCGCATTAGTCGCACGAACAGAAGCTGTAACTCTCGGGTCCGTTCTTCCGGATCGGACGGCACCGGGACCTGCAGTTCCGGTTGCTTATCGAGTGTATCAGCTACCCTTCGGCGCTTCACTGCGTTGATCGCCTCGTTGGCTCGAAAGAGGTCGAAGGGCAAAGACGCATCGTACTCCTGATCGTCGAGCTTCATGATGACGGGGCTGCCGTAGTGTCGGACGATTTTGGCGACCAGCGTTGAGGGACGCACGTGAAACCCGCGGTAATTCGGAATCGGGACATCTATGCTTGTCTCTTCGGAGTACTCTCGAATCATGGACTGACATAGATGTGTGGCGGACTCCAGATAGCGCCGCGCGTAGTCGAGTGGGTACTCGAAGATGAGTGAGCACAGCTCATCCCCGTCCATTGGGAAGGTGAGCTGGAGAAAGGTTTCCCGTCGCAGGGAGCTCATGTGACGGACGTAGTAGTGAACCAAATTCGTACCGACGACCAGTAAGTGGTAGATTAGACTGATGTGACCGCGAAGAGTGGGTAGGCTCTTGTTTTGCTGCTCGACGTCCGACTCGAAGATGTAGGTGTCGTAGAGAGATTGCAGATTGTGAAAGCGGGTTTCCACGGTCCGCACGCGCTCCTCACTGATGGGTTCCGGGATTGCCTTGTGATAGAGCCTCGATTCACGTTCTTTGAGCACTTCCCGCACATCCTGATCTTCGGAGAGGTTCAAGAATTGCGTTGCAAGGAATACGACCGTCTCTCCCACGGTATCCGAGTGTCGTACCGTGCGATCCGCGGGCAGTCTCGTATCCAGCTCGTTAGGGCTGCATGGCTTGAAAGCCGGCCCCGGCTGATCGTTTCTGACATTACAGCGATCGAGTTGATCCGAGATGGTCTTGGTCGCGTTCAGGAGTGCCGAACGCATGGTCTCCACCACACGTGCGGTGTGTGCGTGTAACTCCTGTTGGACATTGATAAGCTCGTAGCGATGTACGGCGGTTTGGATGTGGAGGATCTGGTGGGTGACGGTCGAGAAGATGCGTGCCGCTGCCAGGGATTCTCGGAAGGGGAACCACTTCTGGTTGTTTTGGGCGCCGTGGCCGTCCACAAGCTCTTCGAGACGTAACGCTTCCCGGTTCAGATGGCTTACGTAGTCGCGACAGGGAAAGTTGGGTTCCTGCGCCGAGTTTTGGGCGAAGCGACAGAGCGCTTCAATGCGGGTGGTGCGCTCGCGGAGAAACTCGGTGAACTCGGTGTCGGGGAGGACTCCGCCGTCTTTTGAGGAAGGAGGTGGTGTGCTGTGCTCTGGTGATGGATTTTTTCCAAAGAGCGGCATGGCTGAGAGTAGGGTAGTACGCAACGGAAATACAGGCAAGCCTGGGGAAGTATCCAGGAGACTGTTGGTCGGCTGTTCCGCATTTT
>CAYFQV010000079.1:0-14189 GCA_964345195.1 uncultured Spirochaetaceae bacterium | reverse complement strand
TTACCCTCAAGCAGATCTTTGTCCACGGATTCTTTCACGCCGATCCCCACCCGGGAAACGTCGTGATTCTTGATGACGGACGGTTCTGCTATCTCGACTTTGGGCTCACCGGAAACCTCATTCAACGGGATCGCGAGGTAGTGAGCGATATTCTCATTAACATCATCACTCGAAACGAGCAAAAAGCCGCCCGGGCTGTGATCCGCCTCGCAGGTAGCAGGGATGTGGAGCGAGCCCAACGGATAGAGCGTGACATCTCGGAGCTCATCGACCGATTTCAGTCCGCCGAGACCGGGGATTTCTCCTTCACGACGCTCTTAGCGGAACTGATCGAGGTGCTTGTAGATGAAGGCCTCGCTCTGCCGGCGGACCTCTTTCTCCTCATAAAGTCGCTGATAACGATTGAGGGTATAGCCACCGTATTGGACCCGGACTTTGATTTATCGAGCCACGTAAAACCCTTTGCGGAGCAGCTGGTCCGGGACCGTTACAGCCGGGAGCGAGTGAAGAGTCGTGTCATCAACACCGCCGGAGATTACGCGGAGCTCCTGCAGAGCATACCCGGCGACTACTACCGCCTCGTGGACACCGTTGCCAAGGGCAAGGTCCGTGTCGCGGTGGAAGATGATACCCTCAATAGAATGAGTCGCACCGTCCTGCAGGCGGTCTCTTCCTTAGTCTTTGCCGTCGTACTGGCGGCGCTCATTGTCGGGTCGGCGCTCATTGTGCATTCCGGCGTACCTCCTCTCTGGCACGACATACCGGTCATTGGAATCGTCGGTTTTCTCGCAGCGGGTGTCGTTGGCTTCGGCCTTCTTATCAAGATCGTTCGCACCGGCGGAGCCTAAATCACTCCGGCCGCAGTCCGCTTCTTGATTGCGGGCGAACCGAGCTAGCGTCACGCGTCCCGCTCCGGGTTGGTGCGGGGAGATAGCTCCCCGCACCCGCGGTTCGCCCGTGCGATCTTCGTTAGACCACGTGAGTTGCCTGACTCGCGACGATCATCCAGGTCATCAACGTTCCATTTATAAAGGCTCCCGGATAGATTCGCCCGGTGCGTCGGTAGAAGTAGGTGGAAATCAGCGCCGCCACTCCAAGAATAGGAATGAACTGAAAGGCAATGATCGTCCACAGCGGATTGCCCGGCGTCAGCAGCGTACCGCCGGCAATCCGGGGAATGTACTCGGCCAGCAGCAACACCACGAAGGGAATGGTGATACTGAGAAAGTTCTTGACCATCTCGACGCCCACGGGGTTCCGGGATCCTGCGGGAGATCGCAGCTGACTCTGGAAGAGGACGGAGAAGGCCAGGAAGTAGAAGGTGATCGGAATGAGGTAGGCCAGGAAGGTGAGGAAGTCGTCCACGGTGAAGGTTTTGATAGTGAAGACCCAAAAGTGCGGACTCACCTTGAAGGCCCAGGTCACCAGACTCGCTATTGCATAGGTCAGAGCCACGGTAAAGAAACCGAAGAGCAGCCCTTTGCCGATCTTGCCCCACTGCACGGGCTTTCCCTCACTCCAGGCAATGCCGTAATTGGCCATGGTTGCGCCCTGCTTCTTGTTGGAGACGAAGTGCCACGCCAGAAAGAGGGCAATCACAATAACGCCGTTCAGCACCGCCCAGATCATGACACCGTTGGTGATCTGCTGTGAAAAGAGTGCGCTGGTACTCATGCCATAGCCGACACCGGTCAGAGGAAAGTAGGTGAGAATGCCGATCGCGCCGGCGATCACCGCGCCAAGCAGGCGTTTGGACCCCTGCATACCCATGGCAGGTGCCGGCTCCTCGCGAATCTGCTGGAAGAACGAGTGGCGCAGCACCAGCCCGCCGAGGGGAAAGACCGCCATGAGTACGCCAATGTAGGCGAGAAGCGAACCAAACTCGTGCCACCCCCAGACCTGGTTGGCGGGATCAAGGTCACCACCACCAGGTACAGTGCGCTGGATCCAGTCCACCGTCGCCTCGATCGCGGCGCTGTTCTGCGTCATGAAGGGATGGATCGTGGTAATCAGGTCGAGTTCCCGGGCGGTCCCGTTCTCGATCGACCCGTAGAGTCGACCATCCTCGATCGGGGCATCCGTGCCGAAAAGCGTTTGCGCCGGCGGATCCTCGGTCACACCGGTGGCGAGACGGCTCCCCGCCATGAGCTGGGAAAACTCATCGAACTTATCCCAGATCACTCCGACGTTCTTCGGGAATTCCGGACTGGGTTCAAGCGGAAGATAATTGCTGATGGCGTAGCGCGGCGCGGAGGCGATCAGTGCAATGGAGCTATACGCCTCGGGATACGTAGCGGCGGCAGCTACGCTCGCCGGACCACCCATGGAATGGCCCACCATGCCAATGTTTCCCTCCTGCACGAAGGGGCGCGACTGCAGGTATTGCAGTGGCCCGGGCCCGCCGAATCCGTTGGCGAAGGCCGGCGGCGCGGACAGGCCGTGTCCGGTCTGGTCCATGTTGAGAACCACGTAGCCTCGCCGGGCCAGTTCCAGGGCCACCGGCTGCATGGTGTCCCGGGTGTTAATGTAGCCGTGGTGCGCCACGATTCCGGGACCGGGGTTCTCATCATTCACACCGGGAGGGATGTAGAGCGTCCCGGCGCGCATCACCCCGTTCATACCACTGAAGCGGGTGTGCTCTACGGTCACATCCCCACCGGAGCGCACGCCGAGAGAGATAATACCGCCGATCAGGACCAAGACAAGGGATAGGATCAGCATTCGAATTCTCACGGTAGTCCTCCTCTCTACCGAATCGATTTTTGAGTGCATCGCTTTTCGTGATGTATCATCAGCCTAGCACTCCGAAAAGCTTGTGCATATCGGCCACGTGGATTAGGGATACCGTGCGTGTGCGCTCAGGCGCGATTCAGATGTAAGTGCTGACTAGAACGTAGTCATGGGTGTCGGGGGCGGGACTGTAATCCACAGTCGCTCTCATCAAGCTCGAGGCGAACACGGGAAAGGATCCCCGACCCGGCTATTCCAGCGGCTATTCCAGCGCCTACTCCAGCCGGCCTTGCTCGATAAGCCAAACAACCGACTCATACACTGCATCGAGGGAAGAATACCTCGGCCGGAAGGCAAGGAGTCTTTCTGCTTTTGCCGTAGAACAGCTCGGGCTGTGGGCAATATGGTCCCATATGTATGCGGCATCGCGCTCTGGGACCTGCCCCTTGAGCGTCTGCCACGGAACAAGCTCAACGACGGGCTCATGATCGAACCAGCGATACGCCGCCTCCGCATACCCGCGAAGGGTCAGAGCCTGCTGAGACACGGCGTGAAAGCTCTCACCGACGGAGGTCGACCAGCTCGTCATTGCAGCCATGAAGAGTCTGGCCACGTCGTCGGCATGAACGTGGTGGACGGTCTCCAGTCCAAGATTCGGCACGCTAATCGGCCGTCCGGCCCGGATGTCGCTCCACACCCGCGTGTCGAAATGCCCCTCCGGATTCAAAGGGGCCCAACCTTCTCCCACGATGTGCCCGGGGTGAATCACCGTAGCCGGAAACCGCTCGCGACGAGCCTTCTCGAGAAGGTAGGCTTCCATTTCCGCTTTCTTTATTCCGTACTCTCCAAAGGGCCGCTTCTCCGCGTCTTCTGTGGTGGGAACCTGCTCGGAGTGGCCGTGCACCCAGATCGTGCCGCAGGCCAGATAGTGCTGGATGCTCCCATCGAGCGCTTCCACAAGCTGCTGGGCGCTCTCTTTGGAGAAACAGATCAAATCGATGACGACGTCCGCGCCAAGCTCTGAAAGCCCCGAGGCGAACTCCCCTCTCTCCTCCTCCGCCTCTCGGTCGATCGCGACGTAGCGCACCTTTTTCCAGGCGCTATGCCAGGTGTAGGGATTGCGCTTTCTGCGGGTAACAACGGAAACCTCGTGCCCGCTTGCGACCAGGCGGGGTACCAGGTAGGTACCAACGTGTCCTGTTCCACCTATTACTGCTACATGCATCGAAATGCCTCCTTCCGTTGGATAGTTGCGAGATATCTAGCCGAACTCCTCGACGGCGCGCCGGTAGAACTCGAGCCGAAAACGACGGATGGCCTCGTCGGTCTTTTCTCGTCCATAGTACACACGGTTGGTCAACACGATCATCAAAAGAGATCGCTCGGGGTCGATCTCGAAGCTGGTTCCGGTAAAGCCGGTATGTCCGAACGCTCGACTGCTCAGTCCCGTCTCGGCAGCGACCTCGGGGGCAACCAGCTGCACCCCGAGACCGCGGCGCTCCAGTTCGCCCTGCCCTCGGCCCGCAAGTGGCGCTGCAAGCGGGAGGGCAACCTGCTCCCGTGCGGCCTCAGCTGCAGTCTCCTCCACTAAAAGTGGACTCCGGCTGCCGGCTCTCACCACGCCGCCCCAGATACGCAGGATGTGCTCATGCAGCGCATCCACGCTTGCAAACAGGCCCGCATTTCCCGCCGCGCCTCCGAGGGCGTAGGCATTCTCGTCGTGAACCTCACCTTGGATCCGACGGCCCCGCCACGGGTCATTCTCCGTCGGGGCACATCGCCGGCGCTCCGCGGCAGGCGGCAGGAAGCCCAGAGCAAACGCGGCCCCGGGCGCGCCGCCGTCGCCTCCGCGCGCAGCGCGGCCGTCACCGCCCGCGCCCGAACGATTATTAGCCACCACGAGCCGTCGAAACGCCTCGGGGAACGGTAGCCCCGTGGTGGCGGCAACAACCTCCCCGAGAAAGATGAACCCCGTGCAGCTGTAGAGCACCTGGTCGTGAAGCGCGGCCAAGGCATCCGTCCGGTAGAGTCCGGCCCGAGCCCGCTCGATCTCCCCACGCTCCGGCAATCCGCCGCCTCGCGTGTAGTCCCCGCCGCCCGGCGTTACGATCTCCGTGAGGCCCGGCACCGCCGGCAATCCGGCGGTGTGGGTGAGAAGTCGGCGAAGTGTCAACGAGCCTGTAACAGCAGGAAGGGGGCCTGGGGCCCCAAGGGCAACTCGGCCGCCTCGGCGACCCCCGCCGTCGCGCCGACTTTCGCGGCTTCCACGGCCTCCGGCGCCTCCGTCCCCACCCAGCAACTCGCCTAGCTCGTCCCCGAGCGACAGGCGGCCTTCGTCGACGAGGCGTAACACTGCGACTGCGGTGGCAAGCGGCTTCGTAAGCGAGGCAAGATCGAAGAGGGTATTCGGAGACGGCTGCAGCGCGTACTTGTCTTCGGTGTAGGAAGTTTCATCGAGAGGATCACCCCCGCGGTAGCGTCCCACGAAGCGTCGGAAGACAACGCGTCCGGCTCGCGAGACGAGGAGGGCCGCGCCAGGGAAGGTCGAGCCGGTAAAGTTAGAGCCCGCCATCGCTATGTCTCTCTCGCGGTCGAATATAGCAAGGCTGCTTCCCGCGCCTCTCGAAACCGCTCTCCATCCCGGCTCAAAAGCGCGTAGGCGTCCTCCGGTGAGCCGCCGGCTTCGAGCAGCTTTCGCAACTCCGGCCCTCCTGCCAGCCAGTCAAAGAACGACCGAGAAGCATCCTGCCACAACGGGCGCCAGGCAAACCTCTCCGCCGAGTGGCGGCGGACCGCATCCAACACATGGACACCGACATAAAGCGGACGAATCCGCCCCGGATCGGTCAGGTGGAGCTGCACCCCCCGACAGACCTCGCCTGCAAAGGCCGAGAACGTGGGAGTGAAGTCGGAGACGGAGAAGATCACCCCGCCGAGCTCTCGAGCCGAGAGATCGTCTCTCAGTGCTTCGGGGTCAATCCACGGCGCACCGATTGTCTCGAACGGCCGGGTCGTCCCCCGGCCCTCCGAGATGTTGGTGCCTTCAAAGAGGCAGGTTCCCGGATAGATGAGCGCAGTCTCCGGATATGGGAAGTTGGGAGAGGGCTGCTTCCACGGCAAGCCCGTCTCCCACCACGAGTAATCTCGAGCGTAGTGCTCCATAGTGAAGAGGGTTGGTTCGGGCCCCGAAAGATACCACAGGTAGACGTACCGCGCGAACTCTGCAAGCGTCATTCCGTGGCGCTGGGCAAGGCCGTATCGTCCCACCTCACTTTCCGCCTCCGGGGCAATCGCTCCACCTTCCACCAAACGCGCGCCGGCGGGATTCGGTCTGTCACACACCATCACCTCAGTGCCGGCGCGAGCGCAGACATCCATCACGTCGGCGGCTGCGTAGAGGTAGGTATAGTAGCGACAACCGACGTCTTGGATGTCGATGATGACAGCGTCGAGATCGTCCACATGCCGGGGCTCGGGACGGGTGCGCGGCCCGTAGAGAGAGACCACCTCGACGCCGTCGACCAAGCCGTCCGCCACTGAAGCCGTGTCCTGGGCCTCAGCTCGAAACCCGTGCTCGGGGCCAAAGAGCCGCACAAGCGGGAACCCGGCCTCAACGAGCGCTTGGCGCACCGACCGTCCGTCCGGAACGATTGCGGATTGGTTGGAAAGCAGTCCTAGCCGTTTGCGACCTGCGGCTCCGGCGGCCAGAAGACGCTCGATGCCGAGCACGGTACGCTCGGAGCGAGCGCCATGCCCGCCGCCGGCAGCGGACGCCGGGCGAACGTTGTCCGCGGCCCCGCCGCTTGGCTCGCTCATCGGAACGTGCCGGCAAGCATACCGGCAATGAAGTAGCGCGACATTAGCAGGTACAGAAGCACGATCGGCAGGATCGAAAGGCCGAGAAAGGCAAAGAGAGGCCCCCACTGCACCGAATGCTCTCCAAAGAAGTTCGCGACGGCCAGCGGCAGCGGGCTCAGCGCGGTAGTTCGCAAAAAGATCAGTGGAAAGAAGAAGTCGTTCCACACCGGAACCGCATTGTAGATGATTGCTATCACCAAACCCGGCTTGGCAAGCGGCAACATCACGCGCCGAAAGAGCTGGAACTCGTTCGCGCCGTCAATACGCCCGGCGTCTTCGAGATTCTCGGGAAGCGTATAGAAGAATCCGTATAGGATCAGGATGGAAAAACCGAAGCGCCACGCCGCATACACCAGTATCAGCGAGATCCTCGTGTCGAGAAGGCCGACGTCACGCATGAACAAAAACAACGGAAGCGATGCAAGCCGCAGCGGTACCATGAGCCCGAGGAGAAAGAGCGCATAGATCAGCCCGATCGCCTTGAACCGGTACCGTGCCAGCGCGTATGCCGCAGTGGTGCTGAACCCGATATTGAGGAGCATTGCACCGCCGGTGACAATGACGCTGTTACCGAGGAACAAGAAGAAGTTGTTTCCGACCAGCACCTGAGCGTAATTTTCGAAATTGGGCGTGGTGGCCAAACCGAGGGGTGCGGAGAACAACTCACTCGTGGTGCGAAGCGAGGAGTTGTACATGATCAGAAGCGGCACAATAATGGCCAGGGCGTAGAGCCCCAGCAACACGTACACCACGACACTCCTGCTTATTCCAACATGTTGAATCTTTACAGCAGCCCGACTCTTCATATCTCAGCCCTCCAGCGTCACGCGCTTGTTCTGAAGCGCCTTCGTGATCAGCAGCGACAGCGCCGCGGAGATGACCACGATCACGATACCGATCGTGGCGCCAAGGCCCTTGTCTGCCAGGCCGGTAATACCGCCGAAGGCCGTCCGGTAAAAGAGTGTGCCGAGCACGTCGGTTGCGTAGTTCGGCCCCCCAGTGGGACCAGTGAGTGCGTAGACGATATCGAACATTCTGAGGTTCCCCGTGAGGGTAAGAATCAGCACCGTGAGAAGCTGCGGCACAATGAGCGGCAGATAGATCCAGAAGACGCGGCGTATTCCGATAACCCCGTCGAGCTCCGCCGCGTCGAGAACCGATTGTGGGATATTGTTGAGCCCGGAAAGAAAGATAAGCGCCGGAAAACCCGCCCAACGCCAGACGTTTATCAAGAGGATCGTCGTAAGCGCCGTACGGGGATCTCCAAGCCATGGGAAACTGAAATCAGAATCCCCTACCAGCTGGACTATCGCGTTTATAGCGCCCCAGCTCGGATGGAGCAGAAGATTGAAGAGAAACCCCACAACGACGATGGAGAGGGTGACCGGCAAAAAAACGAGGGAGCGGAACACCTTCGTGCCGGGCAGCCCTTGAAAGAGCATAAGACCGATAATGAATCCAAGCGTCGTCTGCACTCCCACTACGAAGATCAGCGCATAAGCGTTGTGTCCGACCGCGTTCCAAAAGCGGTCGGAGATCGGCAGGTCGGAGGCAAAGATCGTGCGAAAGTTTTCAAAACCAATGAAAGCCTCACGTTCCAATCCCTTCCATGCGTAGAGGCTATAGCTGAAAGAGCTGAACACGGGATAGATCACCAGACTCAGGAAGAGGATGGTTCCGGGAAGGAGAAACACGACGAAAGCTAATCGCCTCGAGGTTGCTACTCGCTCCCAACCTTGTTGTAGGTACACGCCATACTCCTATAGAGGTGTGTCAAAGGAAGGCGCGCCCCGAGCGAGGCGCGCCGAGAGAAGCTATGCGTACGTGAGTCTCAGTTCTGGAAGGGCTCGTACCAGGATTCGACCTGGCTCTGTACTTCCCCGGCCACTTCCTGGGGGCTGAGATCTCCCTGCATCATACCCTGAAGCGAGTTCTGAAGCGCAACCGATCCGGTTGGCTGGTCCCAGCGGAACCCAACGAGCATGATGTACGGCGTGGTCTCGTATTCCTCCATCATTGAGATGAACTGAGACAACACCGGCACCTCGTTCGGGTCGGCTTCCACGCCCGGGACGGGAGAAATCTGTCCGAGCATGTTGGTGAACATGTTGCCGAACTCCTTGGTGGCCATGAAGCGAACGAGCTCGACCGCGGCTTCCTGGTGCTCGGTGTCCGAGTTCACACCGTAGGACCCATCGGCCCAGGTTCCGACGTAGCGGGTGTCGACGCCCTCCGGAACGGGCGCAGCAAACACGCCGATATCCAAGTCCGGATTCTGCTCCTGGAAGAATGCCGCCTCGAAGGAGCCGCCGACATACATTGCAGCCTGCTCGGTAAAGAAGTTTGCCTGCATACTCGCGTAGTCAATGCCCATAAAACCGTTGGGCATGTACTGGCCGAGCTGCTCCATTTGCGAGAGCGCACGAATGAAGCGCTCATCGCTAAAGCTTGTGTCCCCGGCGACAACTTCCTTATAGAAATCGTTGGCGCCGTAGAAGCCGGGGCCGACGGTACCGAACATGATCTCGAGCATCCATGCAGCCTGACCGCCGTTGGCAAGCGGAGTTATGCCGTTGGACTGAAGGGTGTCCATGACCTCCATGAACTCGCTCCAGTTCCCCGGCTCACTTACCCCGTTTTCCTCAAAGATGCCCTTGTTGTAGTAGACACCGAGGGCCTGGTTGGCAAAGGGTACACCGTAGATATTTCCGTCCTCTCTGCCGGTGGCGCTTGCAATCGAGGAATCGGAGAAGTCAGAAAGCGCATCTACCTCGTCACCGAGCGGCAAGAGAAAGTCGGTGTAGCGCTGCAGGCCACCGTAGGCGCGAAGCTGCATTACGTCCGGGCCCTGTCCGCCCTCGAGTGCGGTGGCGAGCACAGTGTTGTACTCGGTGTTCTTGACAGTGCGGAAGTTGATTTCAATGTTCGGGTGGTCTTCCTTGAACACGTCGAACATCTCTGCGTACTCTTCCGCGTCTTCCTGTCGCCAACTCCAGACGTCGAGCGTGACAGTCTCCGCCTGCTCTTCCATCTGCTCACCGCCATCTTCTTCGGCGGACTCTTCTTGGCCACCTGCAAACGCAAGCGCCGATACCAGTGCCAGGGCGAGCACAATCAATAGTGTTGACTGTTTCATTCAAGCCTCCTTACTTCTGCCGCAGCGCTGAGAATTATCGCTACGGTAGTTAGTTGAAAATCCTACAAATAGCCTACATGCAGCTGCGCAAGTTGTCAAAGTCATTTTTCCAGTTCGTCCAGTAAAATTCTGACCGGCGACTGGGCGACGTGCCAGCCGGACTCTTCGGTACGCCGTCGTGCCTCCAGTGCTCGGTATAGCTGCTCACACGCCGCCTCGTAGGAGATGCCGGCGAGCTGAGAGACGATCCGAGAGCCCCGGTCAATAAGTTTTTTGTTCGTCGGGTCTACTTGAATCATCCAATTCCCGCGGATCCGTCCAAGCATACCCATGGAGGCCGTGCTTATCGTGTTGAACACTAACTTGACGGCGAGATGGTGCCACAGGTAAATCGGGCTCGGCGGCAGATCGAGGCTCAGCTCGAATACACGCTCGTGGGAAGAGCTCTCGCCGGGCGCTTTAGAATCGCCGGCCGCTATGCGTCCGCCTGTGTCCTCCTCGTACGAGCCGCCACCGCGTTCCTCTGCGCCGAAATCGTGAAGAACCAGTCGTGCCCGGTGCACGTGGTCGGCGCCGTCTTGATCCTCCGCTTCCCGCTCGTCGCCCGCCGGCAGCACGTCTTCGGAACCCCGCACGCCACCCACTTCAACCGTGAGATACATACTTCCACCGGCGGCAATACGGCCGGCATCCTTCTCATTGCCGATGAGGTATCGATCTATGTCTCTTTCATCCAGAATCGGAGGATTCCGTACCAGCGCCTCGGGCGCCTCCATCCGTTTGTAGTCCTCGGCTTCCCATGACAAGCCCCGGGGCGAGCGTCTGAGCATGGCGTGCCACGCGGCTTTACTGTGGCGTTTAGGGTCCTTAGCGTAGGCCCACGACACGGGGCGGGTCTTCTCATCAGTCGGTCTGAACGGAGGCAGGGCAAATGTAGGCGTCCGCTCGGTCGTGTCACTGAAGATGTCGAGCAGGAATCGATCGGCGAGGTAAGTGACAAGCCCACCCTTTTCGTACAGAGACGCCTCGGCCGATGCCACATCGGCCATGACACGACTGTTGTGCTCGGACTCGAGCCTCTGAACCAACTCCGCGAAGCGGTCTGCCTGTAGGAGACGATTCGCCTTCTCCTCCGCATCGGAACCCTCACAGGTCGCTCCGTCCACATGTGATGCGGCCCGGCTGAGCCCTTCTTCCATTGCCGCTCCCACGACGAGCATCTCCATGGTCGTCGCCTGCATCCGCGTAGAGCCCGAAAGCGCCATCTGTCCGGTAAAGAGATCGAGAACTGTGACGGCCGGATGATCAATGAGCCGGCGGCTTCGGGTAATGTGTGCTCGCAAGAGGGCGGTAGGATTGTTGTAGACCACAAAGACTGTTGCACCGCGACGAAGCGCCTCTTGAGCGCTGCCGAGAACCGACGGCGTTTCCCCACCTTCGGTGACCGCAATGAAGAGATCGCCCGATCCCAGGCCGAGGTCGGCCACTTGCTGCGCCCCGAACTCCGGATAATCCTCGAAGTTCTCCACTGCGCGAATCAATGCCCGATCCCCTCCCGTTATAATGCTCACCGATCGGTTCGCCCGCTTGAGGTTCTCATCCCCCTCGGCCGGGCCCGCCTCGGAACCCACGTGAGAGATGCGGCGCGCGGCCTCTCCGGGAGTCACCCCCGCCCTATCTTCCCAGAACTGGCGCCACATCTCTTCGAGCATCACACTGAGACGGCCGGTGCTTCCGCAGCCCGAAAAACAGATGCGTCCGGTGCCGGCGGCAGTACCCGCAATGGCATCGACGAGACCCGCATACTCTTCGCTGGTGAAGATGCGACGTGCCACAGGCGGTATGTCTTGGTCTACAGACAGAAGTAGCTTGATTCCTGCAGCGGGATCGGACTGCACGGTCGAGCTGAACGCCGTCGTGTAGGGATGAGGTTGTTCGGTCGGCAAAATTCCCAGATGAAACTGGCTCTCGTGTTCTATAAAGTGACGAGCGGAAGAGCGTGCCCGCCGGCGGATCTCCGGATCATTGTAACTCTCGTAGAAGGCCCAACCGTCATTCATGCACTGATCCTCTCTTTTGCATTCCACAGCACCCTGGTTGCTCGCCCCGCTTGACTCCGACGACATAGCAATCGGCCACATCGGTATGTTGGAAGGCCAACAAAGCCAACAACCACCGCATCCTACCGAGCAGACCGGCCGCTGTCTACGCCCCCAATGACAGCGTCGTCACAGCTGAAATGGGAAACTGATGAATTCGAAAGAGCCGCTCGATAGCCGCCCGGCATGCTCCGATTGCGACCGAGCGTTCACCATGCGTTGCGCAGGCTACCCGGATATTTGTTGCTCCCTGCTCGGGGCCGATTGCATAGAATCGAACCTTGTCACTCAACTCTTCGTAGAGACTTCCAATGTCTCCAGCAAGCACGATTCGACGGACGGCAGCTGCATTCGCGATCAGCGCAAGACCGCGAGCAATTTCGTCAATGAAGTGCTCTCTATCCCATACTTCACCATCCATATGCCGCTCCGGTCGCAACATATGAGTGATTGCTCGACCATGGCGCAACCTCCCGCCGACGACGAGGCCACCACCTACGCCGACATCGTCCGGCTGATCACCCGGGCGAAACTCCAGGAAGGCCAGCAGCAAGTCGTCATCTTCGTCCTCGTAGAGCTCTCCGAGTGCAGATGCCTGCGCATCGTTGAAGACCGCAACCGGCGCGTCGAGATGCATCTTGATCAACGGCTCCATGGCTACCGGGGCATCGAGCTTCAGCGCGTCGGAACGCACGATCGTTGCAGTGTCGGAATCAACGACCGCGCTGACTCCCACGCCGACGGCAAGCAACGTTCTCGAGACGGAACCCATCGACTCCACGGATTGCTTCATCTGTCGAATCGCGCTGAGCATGGTCTCTAAGCTATCCGCACCGGCATGATGGACCTCCACCTCTCGGTATTCGAGTACCGTACCGCAGAGGTCAATTGCCACCAAGCGAATATGCGGAATGGTCAGCTCGACCCCGATGGCATACGCGAGCCCTGACCGTAGATGCAACCGCACCGGCGGCCGTCCACCGCGGGGACCGCTTGAGTTATCCAGCAGCTGGTCGAGAACTCCGGCCCCAACCAATGTGTCCGCCAACTGCCCCGTGGTAGAACGGTCAAGCCTAAGGCTTCTCGCAAGCTCGGCGCGGCTGAGGCCGGGCGCACGCCAGAGGGTTTCGATAACACGGCTCAGATTATCTCTGCGCAGTCGGTTGTGGTACGGCACGGATTGTTGAAACTCCCATTTACTTACGCTACCACCGCAAATTTGTGCTGTCAAACTGGAACATTGCACGTTAAAACTCACAAGAGACGGATCAGGCCCATCCGGGTCTGATCAATTCCGTATCTCGTCATCAGCTGCTCCTCCTACTACAGTAACGCGCCATCAACGCGTTCCTCACAGTGTTGTAGTAGAAGTTCCCAATCCCTAGGTGAGCCACGGCAAGCTCAAGCTAGCAATCGCAGACAAGGAGAGACTCAGCTAACATGAAAGTGAACGCTTCTCAACGAACTGCATAGCGGTCTCTCCAAACCGGTGTACCGGTCCCACAGCTCTTTAGGTGCCCAGGAATTCCTGCTGCGGAAGTTCGGGCTTTCAGCCTTCGAGCACCTTAGCAAACGCCGGCCGGCGGCCCGCAACTGCATCCTCACACCTCCACGGCATAGCCCATTCTGAGAGCACCCCAGTGGCGGCCCCGGACATACACCGGCACCGAAATGTCCATGTTCTGGGTCCCGTCGTCCCGTAAGTAGGCCTGCAGCAACACGGGCTCCTCGTGTTGGGCGTCCTTACTGCTCACCGGGTCATTGTAGAAGCGTTTGTCCTTGGAGAAGCGAAGGTCGTGATCAGGTTCGCCGGTCTGCGCCTCGCAGAGCTCCGGTAGATGCGTTGGGGCGTAGCCCTTTCGGTCGGTTCCGGCGCAGGCGAGGAATCGTCGCCCATAGCGCTCGACCTCCTCGGACAGACGCGTGCGCAGTCGATTGGTGAGCGCTCGCAACTCGCCCTCAACACGCCGAGCTCCCGCGTTGCCGCGGACAGTGCGCGCTCGGCGGCGTGTTGATACGTGTCCGCCCGTAAGGCGCTTACCGTCCGGGCTATCTCCTCGGAACGGTGGGTAAGCGTTTCGGAGGTTTGCTCGAGAACCTGGAAGTCCTCGGCGAATGACTCGAAGGTTGTCTCGAGATCGTTGATCCGCGATTCAATGCCCGAAACCTCGTTCAGCTCCTGCTGGGCAATGTCTCGCATCTCCCCGGTTACCTGCCGCGACTCTCCAATGTGCCGGGAGAAGTCGCCGAAGGCGTGCGTGGAGCTTGGTGGTGGTCTCCTGGGCGGCGTCTCCCGTGCGCGCTCGACACTCTCGCGCGCCGGCGGTGAATCGGCGGTG
Organism: uncultured Spirochaetaceae bacterium; assembly: GCA_964345195.1. Lineage (GTDB taxonomy): Bacteria > Spirochaetota > Spirochaetia > DSM-27196 > PWMO01 > CAYFQV01. Next base: position 27 of record CAYFQV010000079.1, on the reverse strand, counting down.
CGTCGACGGCCGAACGGACCACCCGTA
>CAYFQV010000078.1:0-14225 GCA_964345195.1 uncultured Spirochaetaceae bacterium | reverse complement strand
ATCTGTCCATTGCCCACTTTTGGTTGTTCATTAAAGGATTGACGGAGCGTCCGCGCATTCGCGCATTCAGCGATCTTGGATGGCTTGTCTTGGTTCTCGGTGCCTACTGGCTGGTGTTGACCGTTGTGCTTGGCGACCCATTGCCCCAAACCTCACTGTACATGATTGCGGTTGGATTCGGCCTTGTGATTCTGGTCGGAGAGCAGCAAAAAGGTTCAGGTTTTCTCGCGGGAATCGGGCGCGGTTTGAATCCAATTAACCTGTTTTCAAAGGCTCTCGACAGTATAAATGCCTTCTCGGACATTATCTCCTACATTCGGCTGTTCGCGGTTGGGCTCGCGACTGTAGAGATTGCGAAGGCCTTCAACTCCATGGCGCAAGGCGCGGGTGACGGGGTGTTCGGCATTATTGCGGCGGTGTTCATTCTCTTCGTGGGTCACACCCTTAACTTGGTGATGGGCGCTCTTTCGGTAGTTGTGCACGGAATTCGACTCAATATGCTCGAGTTCTCGCGACACCTTGGTATGGAGTGGTCCGGGATAGACTACAACCCCTTCCGGAAACGGCAAGAAGCTGCGTCGGCTTCATAGAAGAATTCATACGGGACGATAGAAAGGAGATAAGGAATGGATTACGGGCTCATAGGCGTTGCGGCTGCCTTGGCGTTGGCAGCAGTTGGTTCGGCGATTGGCGCAGGGAGTGCCGGCATGGCGGCAGTCGGCGCCTGGAAGAAGGCGTTTGCGCAGAATAAGCCGGCGCCGTTTCTGTTGGTAGCGTTTGTCGGTGCGCCGTTGACGCAGACCATTTACGGGTTCATTCTGATGAATCAACTCGACGGCTCAACCGTGGAACCCATGAAGATTCTCGCCGCAGGTGTACTCGGCGGTACGGCCATGGCTTTCTCATCTGCTTTCCAGGGGCGCGCGGGTGCTGTTGCTTCCGACGCCTTGACGGAGACCGGTAAGGGCTTCGGTCAGTACATCATGGTTCTCGGAATCATTGAGACGGTTGCTTTGTTTGTCATGGTGTTCCTTCTCGGCATCGTGTAAACGGGGCGTCCAGAGAAACAAGATGTTGTGCTTTCTGCGGCTGCCGCGTTGGGTCTTGGCAGCCGCGGTAATAATTCTAATCCACGCTGTGGCCGGCCTTGGTCTGGCTCAAGAGAGTGCTGAGGATGCCGCGGAAACTGCCGCTCAGGCGGCCGGCGACGGACCTGCATGGGTGGTGTACCAAGATGGTGTGCAGCAGCTTCGCGCGCGAGATCTTGGTGCCGCCATGGAAGCCTTCCGGCGTGCTATTCGCCTGCGAGGTTCGCCCTTTCCGGAGGCTGAAGCCGGCATTGGTCGGGTATTCAGTGCAGAGGGGCAGACCGATTTGGCGGAGCGGCAGTTTCGTCGAGCCCTTGCAAATTCCGACGCGTTCGATATTCCGCACACCGCGTATTCCGTGCGCTACGAGTTGGCCGAGCTCTACCTTATGCAGGAGCGGAATCGGCGAGCGTATCAAGAGATACTCACAGCGATTGTCGAAGACGACCGCTCCTTCTCCGCAGATGAAAACCAGTCTTTGAAGCGGGCCTATCGCGACACGCTTCAACGAGCGGGCATCAATCGTCTGTTGGTGTTGTATCGACTGGAAGAGAACTTCGCCGGGGAGGCGCACCGGCGGCTCGGGGAGCACTATCTCGAGAGTCGGAACATGGCTCCTGCCGCGGATCACCTCATGTATGCGACGCTGATGATCTTCTCAACGGCTATTGCCGAGTATCGGCGCGAGAATCCGAGCTACGAGTTTTCAACCCTGTCGGATTTCTTTGCTCGAATCGAACGGCACGAGGCGATCCGCGCGTATCTATCCCGGAGTCGTCTGTATCGGATCCTCTACAATCTCGGAACATCGTTATATGGGGCGGATCTCGGCTCGCAAACACCGCGGCAGCTGTGGCGGTTCCTCGCTGCGAGGGAAGACGCCGGTCGCTTCGGGCGGCTTGCGGGGGCGCAGCTGCGCGACCCCAGCCTCGAAAGAGCTGTTGTATACTGAGTGGCTCCGTCGTAGCTGAAACAAATAGATGGACGCAATAATCATCCGTGGCGCTCGGGAACACAATCTAAAGAATGTCGATCTCGATCTTCCGCGTGATCGCTTCATTGTAGTTTGCGGCTTGAGCGGGTCGGGCAAGTCGTCGCTTGTTTTTGACACGATATTTGCCGAGGGGCAGCGCCGCTACGTTGAGTCCCTGTCCGCCTATGCGCGGCAGTTTCTCGGCCGAATGGAGAAGCCGGAGATCGACTACATTGAGGGACTCTCGCCCGCGATCTCCATAGAACAAAAATCATCGAACCGAAACCCTCGGTCCACCGTCGGCACAATCACCGAGATCTATGATTACTATCGGCTCTTGTTCGCCCGCATAGGTACGCCGCACGATCCACAAACCGGGAAACGGCTAGAGAAACAAACGGTCGACGAAATGGTAGACCGAATACTCACCTATCCCGATGATGCACGCCTGAGCGTATTGGCACCGGTCGTCCGCGGGAAGAAGGGGGAGCATCGCAAGATTCTGGCGGATGCTCGTAGTGCAGGATTCGTTCGGGCGCGCGTGGACGGGGAACTATATGAGCTCGAAGATGAGATCGAGCTGCACAAGCATCGTAAGCACAGCATTGACATAGTCGTGGACCGGATCAAAGTGCATCCCGATCGGAGCCGTCGTATTGCCGAAGCGGTGGAGACCGCGGTTGAGACAACGGGGGGTGTGGTGCGGGTGCACGTTCGAACGGACCACGAAGAGTTCGAAGAATCGTTCTCCCAGAATTACGCCTATCCGGACAGTAATCTCGTTGTTCCGGAGCTCGAACCCCGACTGTTCTCGTTCAATAGTCCGTTCGGAGCGTGCCCTGCCTGCTCGGGCCTCGGCGTCACGTTGGAGTTCGACCCTGAGCTCATGATGCCGGACCCCTCTCTCTCCTTTAACGAGGGCGGCATACTACCATATAATCCGGGCGCCGCCTGGAACCGCAGCAAGTTTGAATCCCTGGCTAAACATCTGGACTTCAGCCTGGATACGCCGATCGAAGAGCTGTCCGAGAGTGTGCGCCACGCTATTCTCTACGGGACCACGGAGCCGATCCAGGTCACATATGTCAACAAGGAGGGCACGGGGAAGTTCGAGTACTCGGCGCCGTTCCGAGGCATTGTTGAGGATTTGCACCGGCGCTATCGGGAAACGACAAGTGACGGTATCAAAGACTGGCTCGAAGGCTTCATGACGCAGCGCCGCTGTGAATCCTGCGACGGGAAGCGGCTGCGTCCGGAGGCGCTTTGGGTCTTAATCGGGGGCGAGAGCATCTATACGCTGACCGCCATGTCTGTTGCGCGGCAGCTCGAGTTCTTTCGCGCTCTGGAACTATCCGAAACAGAGCGCAGCATTAGCGGGGAGATCGTCAAGGAGATCGCTTCGCGTCTCTCGTTTATGGAGAGTGTAGGGCTGGAGTATCTCACTTTGGACCGCACGGCCTCGACCTTGTCCGGCGGAGAGGCACAACGCATTCGCCTGGCCACGCAGATCGGTTCCTCGCTGGTCGGCGTGCTGTACATCCTGGACGAGCCCACGATCGGCCTGCACCAGCGGGACAACGAACGACTATTACGCACGCTGCATCATCTCCGGGATATCGGAAACACCCTGATTGTTGTGGAGCACGACGAGCAAACGGTTCGGACGGCCGATCACATAGTTGATCTCGGACCGGGAGCGGGAACACACGGTGGACATGTAGTTGCTCAGGGTACTCCGGAAGAGATTATGAACAATCCCGACAGTCTAACCGGTAGATACCTCAGTGGACTAGTCACAATACCCGTTCCTCAAGAGCGTCGCCACGGCACCCGCAGCGCCCTCCGGATAAGCGGGGCTCGGGAACACAACTTGAAGGATATCGATGTAGTGGTGCCGCTCGGCACACTTACGGTCATAACCGGTGTGTCGGGATCGGGGAAGTCAACGCTATTGAGCGATTGCATATACCCGGCGCTGCTTAATCGTCTCCACGGAAGCCATCGTCCCACTGGGGAGTTCGACGGGATCGAGGGTATCGAACACATCGACAAGGTCATCAATATAGATCAGACCCCGATCGGCCGGACGCCGCGGTCCAACCCGGCCAGCTATGTGAACATATTCACGCCTATCCGAGAGCTCTTCGCCTCCTTGCCCGAGGCGCGGGCTCGGGGTTACAAACCTGGGCGATTCTCCTTTAACGTAAAAGGTGGACGTTGCGAGAACTGCCAGGGTGCGGGAACGATCAAGATCGAGATGCACTTCCTGCCGGATGTATACGTGACCTGTGACGTCTGCGGCGGGAAGCGCTTCAACCGTGAGACCCTGGATATTCGTTACAAGGGCAAGAATGTACATGATGTCCTCGAGATGACCGTGGAAGAGGGGCTCGAGTTCTTCGCGGCGATACCGCAGGTGTCGCGGAAGCTCGAGACCTTGCGCTCGGTGGGCCTCGATTACGTGAAGCTTGGACAGTCGGCAGTCACCCTTTCCGGCGGTGAGGCGCAGCGGGTTAAACTTTCACTGGAGCTGTCCAAGCGTAGTACCGGAAGGACCTTCTATATTCTTGATGAGCCGACAACGGGCTTGCACTTTGAAGATGTTCGCAAGCTCATGGAAGTGCTTGGTGCGCTTGTTGACAAAGGCAACACGGTCGTCATCATTGAGCACAATTTGGACGTCATTCTGCAGGCGGATCACCTCATAGATCTCGGACCGGAAGGTGGAGATGAGGGGGGCCGGATTGTAGCGACGGGGACTCCTGAAGAGATATCAACGTGCGAAGCCTCCTACACGGGACAGTTCATCCGCAAACTGCTCGAAGAGCGCTCACCTGCGCAATCGGCTTAATCCTTTTCGTGTCGCCGGCTCTCTTCGTGTCGGCTCAGGACGATGCCCAAGCGGAAGGCTCGGACGAGGCGTCTCCAAGCGTCGACGACGCCGACCTCATTCGGCGTACTCTACCGGCGGATATTCGCACCGCCTCGTTCTACGATTTGGTTGACTGGGCGCGCCGGCTGGACCTTTCGACCCGGGGCGATCGACGTGATATTCAGAATCGCCTGGCGGAGTATTACGACATATCCCAAGATGAGTTGCGTCCACCCACCGCCGAGGATGAGGGGCGTGAAGTCGTCATTGAGTCGGCGAATGAGTCTGAGTACTTCAGTCTCGACCAAGTAAACGAGGATTACGTTCGCCTGCGCGGCGGGGTTCGCCTCCGGACCACTCAGGAGAACGAGACGGCGGTTCATACGATCGAGGCCGAGGAGATTGTGTTCAATCGCAACGAAAACAGTCTCACTGCCTCCGGAAACGTGCGGTATCGGATCGACCGGGAGGGCGAGGTCGAGGAGTTTACCGGTAATACACTCAGCTTTCAGCTCGACAGCTGGGAGGGGCAGTTCCTCGAGGGTGTATCCTCACGCGAGCGCGACGTCGAGGGTGAAGAGATCCGGTTTCGCTACTCCGGTGATTACATGACCCGCACCGAAGGTGACATCGTCGTAATGGAAGACGGCGAGATAAGCTCTTCAACCGCGACGCCCCCATCCTATTCCATTCGTGCAGAACGCATTTGGGTATTCGGAGCCGGAGAGTGGGCTATTCGCCGAGCGCGCTTGTATGTCGGTCGTGTTCCGATTGTTGCGTTTCCCTTCTTCTTTAAGCCCGGAGACCAGGTTTTCTTCAACCCGGTGTTCGGAACCAAGGACCGGGAGGGAGCGTTCCTACAAACAACGACCTACGTCGTCGGAGAGAAGGAGACCGAGGAGTCGACCATCTCATTTCTACAAGTGGGAGATGATGAAGCAGCGGGTCCTCGGGAACGGGAAGGGCTATTCCTCGTTCCCGCACAAGGTAATGGTGAGAGCGCATCCGGAGGCGGGAGTGAGCCGGGCACAGTAAAGGTTCTCTTCGATATGTACGCGAAGCTTGGTGCGTACACCGGAGTGGAGGCGGAGTTATCCCGCTTGGGCCCAATACGGTCAATCTCCGGTCGCGCGGGAATCGGAGTTAGTCGTCATCTGTACCCCGGCAATGCAGGGGGCGGAGCAGGCGACACGGCCGGCTTGACGCCCTACTACGTGACGGACGGCGAGGCGGTGAGCGACTGGAATACATCGAGTTTCTTGGATTTACAGTTGCCGTTTCGGTATCTCGTGGACGTGGATCTCTCCGCTCGAGAGGCCTGGGCGTCCGGGTCCGGGGCACTCGAGCTCTATTCGGACCCCTACGTCGACCTGGATTTCGGGAGCCGCGCCGAGGATATGGATTGGATTGGGCTGATTTCAGGAGACGAAGATGAGGCCTCCGGGACCGGCTTCGCCGCCGAAAAAAGGCGACTTCGCTGGCGCAGTTCCCTTCGGCTCAACCCTTCTCTTAGTTTTCTCTCGCCATACATAGGCTCTCTCTCGATCCGCGAGATCGGGGCCTCCCTCGATTGGCGGAGCCGAAAACGCAGCGATCCCACCCCGGAGATCAGCGAGGCGGATCGAAGTCCTGAAGAAACCTTCTTTTATCCTACGCGATCGGTTTTCCCGTCGGTCGGCTTGTCCATGAGTGGGACGCTTCTCGACCTGCCCAGGCAAGAGCAGCGCTCCGATCAGGCCACGCGAAATGAAGAAGGACGCCGCATTGAAGCTCCCTTTCGCCCTCCGTGGGACGCCGGCACGGAGCCTGAGGCCAATGAAGAGGGTAAGGGTGAGGAGGCGGGGTCGGTGCCCCCTGTGTACCGGCTGCCTTCGCTTCGGCCCGGATCACGGGGCCTCGAATTCCCGGACCCATTCGGCGCCGATCTCGGGTACCGAATAAACTCGACTTCTACTATCGAAAACTCGTATGATGACGACGAGTGGGAACGTCCTGCAGAGGTTGGTTTCCAATACGCGTATTCGAGTGCGACAACCAACAACTCGGCGCGTCTCAACTACGGAACGACCGTTCTCGAGCGTCTAATAAGCTTTGACGGGAGTGTTGAGGCATCCGGGCGGTACCGAGAAATCTACAACCAGGCCGATCCGGATAACGAGCAGACTCGCTCCATAGTCAAACAGGCCGCTCGGTACTCTTCACTAATAATTCAAAACGACGCCTCCGCCTCCGTGGCACCGTTGCCGAAGGAGAGTGCATTTGGTGCTTCTAAACTCGAGTACCGGCTTGGAGCTGATCTCTTCCGGCTCGTATTTGATGACGAAGCTTCCGGAACGGGAGAGGACTTCGACCCGGTTTATCGAAATGAACGGGTAAAATGGGATAAAGAATACGTGGATTCCCATTCTATAGAGGCGCAACTGCAGACCAATATTAACGATAACCGACAGCGTTTGTCCGTCTCCACGAGTCTGCCTCCTTTGGATCGGAGCTACCGGAGCACACTGAACACCGCGTTCGGCTTTTGGAGTGCGACGCTCCGCTTGTCGGCGAAGGAGTCCGATGAGTCGTCGGGCGGAGAAAACTCCGACGGCGAATTCGTCTTTGACCCGCTGTCGTTTTCGCAACGGCTTTCCTTCGGTGATACTGCGTCCCTATCTCAGAGCGCGATTTACGATATGGAAGAGGGCTTCTTCGAGCGAGTAACTATGGAAGTTGCGGGAGCTGTGGGCTCCGCCAATGTCCGGTTCAGGCGGAGCAGGGATGTCGAGTTCGATAGTGGCTTCATTGAGGAGAATAGGTCATCGCCGTGGATAGAGTCCGACAATGAGAGTCTTCGGCCGGCTTCGGCGCAGGCGAATCTCTCCTACGAGCTGCCCTCCCTGTTGCTTTGGAGAAATCGGATTAGCGTCGAAGCCGGTGCGCGAAGCGGGATCGAGGCGGATCTGCAGCGATTCACGGACAGTAACTTATCGCTTCGTACGGAGGTGAAGGTCGGCATTCATGAGTTCCTGGAGTTCTCTTTGTCGTCCAGCTCCCAAAACAACTTCATCTATCGCTACATTCCCGTGCTTGCCGCCCGCGTACAGCGAGAACCGAGAAGCCTGCTTGGCGACCTGCTGCGTTCCTTCAACTTCTTCAAGCGCGAAGACCGTGAAGAATCCTTTTTCAATCTCCAAAGACTGTCGCTTTCGGCCACACATCGACTCGGAGACTGGGATCTGGTCCTGTCATACTCCGGACGGCCGTCGCTGCTCGAAGAACGTAGCCCTCCGGAGTACGAGTGGGACACCGAGCTCGCCATCACCGTGCAGTGGCGCCCATTGCCTGAGCTGAAAAGCGAGGTCACCTATGAGGACGAAGAGTTTCAGTATGAGACCGGACAGTAGCTACGCGCGTGGTTTTAGCCTGGGTCGGCGACCTTGACCGTGAAAGTTGGAGAATCCTATACTGAGCAGAGCAAGGGGGCTTATTGAGTCAACACGCAGCAGTGGTATTGGAAAGCACGGATGTGATGAGCGAAGTGTGCGGTGCGAATGACCGTAATCTTCGCGTTATGGAAGAGCTACTCGACACGAGGATTCTTTCCCGGGGAAATCAACTCTTTCTCGAACCGGATGATGCGACGAAGCGGGCGCTCTTCGTCGAGATGATGGGCGAGTTACAAGACCATGTAGAGTTGGGGCAAGATCCCGGTCCGGATCTCATCCGGGCGGTATACAAAGCGCTAACCGCCGAGCGAGACGGCGCAGAGCTGGATCTCAAGAGCCGTAGCATTATTCTTGCGAGCTCGGGAAGAACGATCTTTCCCCGTACCTTTCGTCAAGCGACCTACATCGCCGCCATGGATCGAGCCGAGTTGACAATTGGTGTCGGACCTGCCGGAACCGGAAAGACCTATCTGGCGGTGGCGCACGCGCTACGCGACATCTTGGACGGCAACAGGCGCAAGCTGATCTTAACACGGCCGGTGGTTGAAGCCGGAGAACGGCTCGGATTCCTTCCGGGGGATCTGAGTCAGAAAATTAATCCCTATTTGCGCCCTTTGTACGACGCCATGGAGGCCTTGCTGTCGCCGGAAATGGTGACGAAGATGGAAAATGCGCGGGCGATCGAGGTCGCACCCTTGGCGTATATGCGCGGGCGCAGCCTTTCGGATTGCTACATCATTCTGGACGAGGCTCAGAACACGACCAAGGAACAGATGAAGATGTTTCTAACGCGCATCGGCGAGGGAAGTAAGACCGTCGTCACCGGCGATGTAACTCAAATCGACCTTCCACGGCGGACGGATTCCGGGCTTTTGGAGTCGCTTACGGTGCTCCGGAACATTGATGAGATCGAGATGACCTACTTTTCCAGTGGCGACGTTGTGCGGAATCCACTGGTGAAGAAGATTGTAGATGCCTATGAGGCCAACGACCAATGAGCTCGTATAGAGCCTCCATCCGAATACCAATATGACCTCCAGTGACAAACCTCCATCGCAATCCTCCAACTCTTCTCAGGAAAACACGGTTGACGTCCAGGCGGTCGGAGTATCCGACGACGAGGTGCCGGACGACATATCCGAGGTCGCTGCGGCGGCCCTTTCGCACATGAATCGCTTCGGCGTCGAGGTATCGATTCTGATATGTGCCGACCCCGAAATGCGGGAGCTAAATCGCAGGTATCGAGATAAGGATGCGCCCACCGACGTCCTCTCATTCTCACAGACGGAAGCCGCCGAGCCTGAAATCTCGCAGGAGCCCGTGTGGCCGAGTCTCACGGAAGACGGAGAACATTCACACATAGGGGACATTGTAGTCTCCTTAGATAGCGTTTGGAGGAATGCAGACGAATGGGCAGTCCCATATACGCAAGAGCTACGTCGCGTCGTCGTGCACGGGGTGCTTCATCTACTGGGCATGGACCACGTAACAAACGAGCCCGATCAAGAGATGCTGCAAGTGCAGGAACGAATACTGGCGTTGATTTCGGAGGAACACAAGCTGTGAAGCGCTTGAGCTTTTTGAAGCGGCTCCTCGCGTCCGAAGAGAAGGACCGCGAAGTCGGGGGTGCGCCTTTAACCGTTGAAAAGCAAGACATGATTCGGGGCATTGTTGAGCTGTCGGAACGGACGGTGAAGGAGGTGATGGTGCCCCGCATCGACACCGCCTTCATTGGTGTGGAGTACGAAACCGGGGAGATCGTAAACAAGATCTCCGAGCGAGGCTTTTCCCGTTACCCGGTGTACAGCGATACGATCGATAACGTCATCGGCGTGCTCTACGCAAAGGACCTCTTGCAATTCTTGATCTCGAATGAGCCAATCCAGGTCGAGAAAATCATCCGTAAGCCCTACTTCGTGCCGGAAAGCAAGAAGCTCGACTCGCTTCTCCGCGAAATGAAGCGGAAGCATGTGCACATTGCGGTTGCCGTGGACGAGTACGGAGGCGTTTCCGGCATCGTGTGTCTCGAGGACATTATCGAGGAGATCGTCGGCGACATCCAAGATGAGTTTGATAACGAGCGTGAAGACATCCTCGCCATTGGTGACGGAGTGTACCTCTGCGATGCTCGTGTCGACATTGAAGATTTGAATGAAGCGCTGAAGCTCGCGATTCCCGACGAGGATTTCGATACCCTCGGTGGATTCGTGTTTGACCTTTTCGGTAAGGTGCCCGTTCGTTACGAGAAGGTGAATTACGACTCTCTAAGCTTTATTATTCAAGAGATGGACGGCCACAAGATCAAGACCGTGAAGATTATCGCCCAAGAGGAGCATGCAGAGCGGAACGAGAAGGAGTATGCAACCTAGCGTGGCTCCCTCGCGATTCCTCTCAGCGTTGACGCTCCTCTCGATCGCAGCCTTACTTGTCGCTGCCCCGGTGGCGTCACAGTCGGAGACAGCGTCACCCATACGCCTCTACCGCTCGGGCGTAGAGGCCTTGGAAGAGGCTCGCATATACGACGCCATAGAGGCTTTTTCTGATGCGGTGGGCCGGAATCCGGGATACGCCGCGGCCCATATCGGATTGGCGCGGGCTTACGGCGAGCTCGGAGAACTCGATCAGGCCTTGAGTCATGCCGAGCGTGCTCGAAGGCTGGCTCCTACCAACCCTCGAGCTATCAACACACTGGCAACCATTCGCGTCGACCTTGGTGAGCTCGACGAGGCGCGCGGGCTCTACACCGACGTCCTGAATCGGGAGCCGAACAATCAAACCGCCCGTCTTGGATTGGCGGAGTTAGCGGTTGCCCAAGGCAACTTCACCGACGCCGTTCGGCAATATGAAGCGGTGCGTCAGGGTGCACCTCGCAACCGTCGTGCGCTACTGTCGCTGGCACTGCTGTGGGAAGAGCGGAAAGCCACTGAAGTGGCGGAGCGCTACATCGACTTGGCGATTCGGTACCACAGTGACGATCCGCAGGTGCACTTGCAGGCTGCTCGCTACTATTTGCGGTCCGGGGATTCCGAGACGGCGCGCCGTCACGCGCAGATTGCGCTTCAGATTCAGCCTGAGCTTTCTCCGGCACGCCGACTCATCGGGGCCGTCGCGTACGGTCAGGGTGATTATGGAATCGCACGGCAGGCGGCTGAAGAGCTGCTCTCCGTCAACCAACGAGATGAGACTGCGTGGTACATTCACGGGCTTGCCCAGTATCGACTTGGTGAGACTGAATCAGCCTTGCGGAGCTACCAGACGGCACTGCGATTGGTGCCGGAGGCTGAGCTCATCAGGCTTGCCTATGAGGATTTGCTCCTTGAAGAGTTTCCGGCGGATGGGCCCGCTCGGCAAGAGGCGGCGGAGTACCACTTTGGGGAGGGGCGCTTTCTCGAAGGACAGAATCTCTTCGATCGCGCCCGTGCGGAGTACCGACGAGGACTGCTGCTGGATCCTTTCTCGCTTTCCGGCCGCCGGGCATATGCCGAGATGTTTCGGTTCCGCGGTTTGGATGCGAAGTATCTAAACGAGCTCGAGGTGTTGGCTTCACTATCCGACGAGGTTCCCCAAGAGGTCCAAGATCGGATAGAGGTGTATTCGAGTGTGATTGAGGATAGTTTAGCGGCGGAGTGGAATGTTGATCAGTTTACCCTGAGCCGTGACCCTTTGCTGGTCGCTCTCTACGTGGTGGCGCCGGAGCGCGTGACACAGCGACCGGAGGAGGAACGAATATTCGCAGAGGCCTTGCGCAGGGAGCTGCTATCGTCGGAACTGATCGATCTCCCCCGACGGCCGAGCATCGTCGAGACGTTCGCCGCGGGCTTCAACGACGCGCGCAACAGCGGGGCGGATTACTTCCTCGAGCTCGATTTCGACACCTCGGATCGCTCAATCACCATTATCGGGACGCTCTATGCCGCCAGAACGGGAACGGAGATTCTGACGCAGCGTGTCGGGAGATCCGGAGGGGACCGCGTGGGTAGGGCACTGATCGCGTTCGTGAATGAGTTCGTATCCCGACTTCCTGTCGCCGGAAGCATCCTTGAGCGCCGGAGCTCTCGGCTCCTGCTAAATATCGGTAGTTTGCACGGTTTGGAGACCGAGGAAGAGTTTTCCATCGTTCGTCCGGACAGCTTGCTCCTTTCGAGTCAAGAACCGGTGTACATGTTCTCTAATGAGGACGTGATCGGGACGGCAAGTATTGTCCGTCTCGACGACCTCGTTGCGGAGGCATCTCTCGCGGATCCCGGCCTGTTCGACGTGGTCCGTTCCGGCGACCGTGTCGTCATATCCGAAGACCGGCAAGCGCCCCCGGGCGAAGCCGACCGCTTTCCGGTGCTCTACGATCGTGTTCGCCGGACTCGCTGAATTGGGCGCCGGGTGCTGCGTGTGCGCCGGTTTCGGGTCGCGACGGCGGACGCGTGCAGATTGACACGCAATCTGCCCACTTCGTATAGTGCAAGAAGTTACCTGGATATCGATGTTTAACGCGCGGGCGGAGGCTCCACCGACATCGGCATTTTCCGCACCATATGGTATACGGCATTCGTCGGGACCTATTCGTCCCGGCTTCGTGGACATCGAGCAGTTTCAAGACGACTAATAGGGAGAAATCATGTCCGTTCGAACAGTGAAAGACGCAGACCTATCCAACAAGCGCGTGCTTATCCGCGCCGATTTCAACGTGCCCCTCAAAGACGGCGTCGTCACGGATGACAGTCGTATCAAGGCCGCCTTACCGACAATCGAGTACGTTCTGAAGCAGCCGGGTGCGTCCGTCATCCTCTTGAGCCATCTCGGCCGGCCGAAGGGCAAGCGCGATGAGACCTATAGCTTGAAACCGGTGGCGGTTCGTCTATCCGAATTGCTCGGCAAAGACGTTAAGACAGGCTCGGATTGCGTCGGCCCGGATGCTGAGAAGGCAGTGCAAAACCTATCGGCGGGAGATGTGGTTCTGCTGGAAAACGTCCGATTTCACAAGGAAGAGACTGATAACGATGCAGCCTTCGCGAAACAGCTCGCGGATCTTGCGGATGTGTACGTCAACGACGCATTCGGTACGGCTCATCGGGCACACGCCTCTACCGAAGGAGTCGCACACACCCTGCCCGCATTTGCCGGGTTCCTCATCGAGAAGGAAGTCGCATTCTTTGAGCCGGTAGTGAAGGACCCGGCCCAGCCGTTTGTCGCCATCATAGGCGGAGCGAAGGTTTCGACGAAGATCGGCGTCCTCGAGACCTTGCTGCCGAAGTGTCAAACCCTCGTGATCGGCGGGGGAATGTCGTATACCTTCTTGAAGGCGAAGGGGCATGAGATCGGCAAGTCACTCTTCGAAGAAGAGTACCTCGAAACGGCGAGGAAGCTCCTCGCAGATGCCGAAAAACAGGGCGTTCGTATCGTCCTTCCCGTCGATCATGTGACGGCTAAGGAGTTCGACGAGAATGCCGAAGCGAGAACCATTGATGGTATGGACATCCCGGAAGATCAAGTAGGAATGGACATCGGACCTCGATCGATCGCTCAAATCAAGGATGTGATCGGCTCCGCAAAGACCGTGGTGTGGAACGGGCCCATGGGAGTGTTCGAGTTCGAGCGTTTTGCAACAGGCACCCTCGAGACCGCAAAGCTGGTGGCACAGGCCTCGGCCACGACGGTTGTGGGCGGCGGCGACTCAGTTGCCGCGGTCAACAAGTTCGGCCTTGCCGAAAAGATCGATCATGTTTCGACCGGTGGCGGCGCCTCCCTCGAGTTCCTCGAAGGCAAGACGCTGCCGGGTATCGCGGCCCTCGAAGGCGGCGAGTAGCTATTTAACATACGGCGCGGCGTGGTCGCTACGGCATGTGCGCGGACGGCGCGTGGTGCCG